>DATCBN010000030.1 GCA_036511855.1 Candidatus Eremiobacteraceae bacterium
TACCTCGGAAAGGGTAGGAAAATGCCGAACAATCTCAGCGTTGTGTTAGTGCACGGCGGCTTCGTAGACGGCTAAGGCTGGATGGGCGTCTACAAAATCCTCAAGGAAGACGGTTTCGATGTCAGCGTCGTCCAGAATCCCGCCCTATCGCTCAAAGGACGGGTTCCTTTTCTTGGATAAGGCCAAATTTCCAGCCGCGTTCGCGGGCGACGTGGATGCCAACACGGCCGAGTTCATGGCCAACTCACAGGTGCCGTGGGGCGTGGATGCGCTTGCCGGCCAGATCACTGATCCAGCGTGGAAGACAAAGCCTAGTTGGCACCTGCTCGTCACAGACGACAAGACGATCCCGCTGCCGGCACAGCAGTTCATGTCCAAACGCGCCGGTTCGACCACGACGGAGGTCCCTGGTAGTCACGCGATTTACGTATCGAACCCACGTGCGGTCGCAAACCTTATCGAAACAGCCGCCGAAGGCGTGTTGGTCGCAACCTAAGCAAACGAATAGCGAGCACCGGACGTGCTATCCACTGGCTCGGGCAATTGCGCCGATCAGGTGGTTGGAACGTCCGGTGCGTTTCTATCACTACCTCGCCGCTTCAGAAGTCACAAAGGGTCGGTGTAGTGCACGCGCTCGAGATACAATCCGTGGGCCGGAGCCGTGAATCCGGCGTCGGCGCGCATAGCCGGCTCGAGCAGCCGCAACATATCGTCCGGATCGCGCTGCCCACGTCCGACCTGGACGAGCGTGCCGACGATGATGCGCACCATGTGATGCAGGTACGAGTCGGCGGTGATCCAGAGCTCGATAAAGTCGCGTTCGCGTTCGACGGCGAGCGACGTGACCGTGCGCCGGGTTCCGCCGCGCACTGGCGTCGTCGCGCAGAACGCCGCAAAGTCGTGTTCACCGACAAGCGCGTTTGCCGCCGCTTTGATCCTATCGAGGTCCAGGTGTGCGCCGATGTGAAACGCGCGATGTTCGTGCAACGGCGACGGCGCAGGACGATTGAGGACGCGATAACGGTAGGTTCGCGCAAGCGCCGAACCGCGAGCGGAAAAACCCGGGGCCCGCTCGACGGCGCGCACGACCGAGATGTGCGCGCTGCGAAGCATCGCGCTAAGCGCCACGGGCATTCTATACAGATCCGCCCCAGATTCGGTTACGAACGAGACGACTTGGCCCGTCGCATGCACTCCGGCATCCGTGCGCCCTGCGTTCACGACCCGAACAGGCTGACCGAGCAGCGTGCCCAGTGCAGCCTCAAGGGCGCCGGCGACGGTGGGCAACTCCGATTGCTTCTGCATGCCGTGCATGTAGGATCCGTCGTATTCCACGACGAGCGCGATGGTGCGCGACTTCGGTTCCATCGACGTGCGGCTAGCTCGACGCCTCTGGTTTTTGCAGTGGGAACAGCAGCACGTCTCGGATCGACGTCTGGCCCGTCAACAACATGACAAGCCGGTCGATGCCGATGCCGATGCCGCCGGTCGGAGGCATGCCGTATTCCAGCGCGTGGACGAAATCCCAATCGGGTTCGGGCGCTTCGGCGTCTCCCGCAGCGCGGTCGCGGGCCTGCGCGGCAAATCGCGCTCGCTGATCATCGGGGTCGTTCAGTTCCGAGAATGCGTTCGCCGCTTCCATGCGCGCGATGAACAGTTCGAAACGCTCCACGAGCTCCGGGTCACCTGGCTTGCGTTTGGCCAGCGGCGACAGCGCGACCGGATAGAAGAGCACGTAGGTCGGATCGTTGAGATGCGGTTCGACGAACTTTTCGAAGAGCTTGTCGATGACGTGCGCGTGGCTGTCTTTAGGTCCGACGTCGACGCGCGCCGCAAGGGCCGCGGCCCTCGCGCGTTCTTCCACCAGCACGTCTTCGCGCTCGAGCCCGCCGAATCGCTTCATCGCCTCGAGAAATTCGATGCGGGCGAACGGCGCCTGCAGCTTGATCTTGCCGTCCGCGAATTCGTGTTCGCCGCGAATGCCCGCGGCGGCGGCGACGTGCAAGATCAGGTCTTGCGATAGCTGGAGCATGCCTTCAAAATCGGTGTACGCTTCGTACAGCTCGAGCATGGTGAACTCGGGGTTGTGCGTCCGGTCGATGCCTTCGTTGCGGAACGTCCGTCCGATTTCGTAGACCTTTTCCATGCCGCCGACGATGCAGCGCTTGAGGTTCAGCTCCGTGGCGATGCGCAGCTGCAGCGGAATGTCCAGCGCATTTGAATGCGTGACAAACGGCCGTGCGTTCGCGCCGCCGGCCACGCTCATCAGGGTCGGCGTTTCCACTTCTGAGAAACCGCGATCGTCAAGGTAGCGCCGAATCCCCGAGATGATCTTGCTGCGCAAGAGCATCGTGTCGAGAACCGGCCGGTTGACGATGAGGTCCACGTAGCGCCGGCGATAGCGCGTTTCGGCGTCGGTCAGACCGTGAAATTTTTCCGGCAAAGGCCGCAGGCTTTTCGCAAGGACGACGAGTTCGCGCGCGCCGATCGTGAGCTCACCGGTCTTGGTGCGAAACGGCTCGCCCGTTACGCCGATCACGTCGCCGCGATCCAACGCATCTACGAGCGCGAATGCGTCGCTGAGATCGGCGGCGCTGAAGAACGCTTGGATTCGCCCGGATTGATCCGCCAGGTCGCCAAACGCCACTTTCTTGCCCATGCGCCGAAGGTTGCCCAACCTCCCGGCCACAGAGACGGATGCGCCGGAGTGTTCGCTCGGACCGAGACGATCGAACTCCTCGCGCAGCGCTGCCGCCGTGTGAGACCTGTGATAGACGGTGTGCGCGAACGGATCCAATCCGAGCGCGCGCAACCCTTCGAGTTTGGCGCGCCTGGCCTTGATGAGTTCGGCTTCGGTGGCGCCGAGCTCGGGCTCCCGGCTCATTTTGCCTTCGCTTTTGCGCCGGTCTTCCGATTGCCCCTGATGGACAGGATCTTGAGTTGGATCTCGCCGCCCGGCGTGGCGACGTTGAGCGTCTGGCCGGGCTTGGCGCCGATGAGCGCGATGCCGATCGGGGATTCGTTGGAGATCTTCGCGTTGAGCGGATCACTTTCCGTGGAGCCCACGATGGTGTAGTCGAGATCGGCGCCGGTGTTCATGTTCTTGATCTTGACCGTGCTGCCGAGGTGGACCTCGTCACCGCCGCCTTCGCTTTCTTCGATGATGCGCGCGCTGCGGATCATCACTTCGAGTTTTAGGATGCGGCCTTCGACGAAGGCTTGCTCTTGCTTCGCGTCCTCGTACTCCGCATTTTCAGAGATGTCGCCGAATTCTTTCGCTTGGCGAATGCGGTCGTTGACTTCTTTGCGGTGGACGGTCTTCAAGTCGTCAAGCTCGGCTTCGAGTTTGCGCAGGCCGTCTTCGGTGAGCAGGGTCTCTCTCTCGTTCATCGTTTCTCCAAGATAGCTAGCTGGTAACGGTCGATGTTATGCCGACCGGATTCAATTCCTTGATGCGCGGGCGGAATTGCAGGCGCCGCAGCAAGTCGACGTAGTCGCTTTCTGCGACTTCGTCCCAACGCTTGCCTAGCAGTGCGAGCAGCGCCGCCTCCATCACATTTGTGCCGAAGGAGCGGCCGCCAAGCTCGGGCGTGCTTGTGACGAGCCGCGCGACGCCGCGAACGCGAAGCTCCTCCACGTTTTTAGATGTGACGGTATTCGTGAGCACGGTCTTGCCGCGCATATCGTCGGGCATGTTCTGGCGGATGAAGTGGAAATCGCCCGCCACGACGGCCGCGCGCGCATAGTATTCCGGAAACTTCGGCTCTGGCGGCCGGTCTTGCTTTTTTCCCGTTGGATAGAAGAATTGGAACGGCAGCTTGCACGCATCGGGCAGATACTTCTCGGCGAGCGCTTCGAATTCGCTCAGCGACGATACCGGTTTGTCGATACCAAGCGCGAAGATGAAATCGCCGAACATCACGTCGGCACCGGCGGCCACGAGCGCTTGCGCCATCCCAAACCTATCGAGCGCGCTCACCATCAACACGGGCAAACCGCGAAAGTCGACGATCCCGTTCTCTTGCAAGTAGGTCACGGTCTCGCGCTCGAGCGTGTTCTTGAGCCCGCTGCCGTCCACCACCGGCGTGATCTTCACCGCCTCCAGCATGCGCAGGCCGTCGCGCATCGCAAAGCGCTTGGTGCCGGCATAAAGGTAGACGTCGATGCCGCCAAGCCCGATGGCATCGACGGTGCCGTCGAGTTCGCGCAAGGCTGCGATGGCGCGGTCGAGCGATCCGTCGAAGCCGATGCGCCGGATGTCGAACGTCTCGCCGAGCCACTGAGTCTCCACCCGGTGATCGCGCGACGACGATCCCAGGCTGACCGAGACGACTTTCTTCATTGCACCGCCGGCAGCGGGCGGACCTGATCGACCGAAATCGCGTGGCCGTTGGTGGATCGCGCCGCACGCGCAGCCCGCGCGAGCATCCGCGTCTTCGCGATCTTCTCTTCGGTGACCGGCTTGTCGAACGCGCGCATGCCGGCCAAGACGAAGCCGTGCTTTGCCGCCAGCTGTTCGATCTCGAGGACCTTGTGGATATTGATGCCGCGACCGAGCGAAAAATTCTCGATGCGATTTTCGAGGGTGAGGATCATGGTCTCGGACATGCACGCAAGCGCGACCGCATCGGGCAGACCGAAGTCGAAGTTGAAATTCGGATCGCCCGGCACGCGGATGTTTCCGCCTTCGGTGACGAGCACGTCCGGCCGCTCGGACGCGACGCGGCGCGAAACGTCGTGCGGCAGCGAGACCTCGCACACGACTGCGCCGGGCCGCAGGTCTTCCGGCTCGACGATGCACGAGGTTGCGGCAGTCGCGGTCAGGACGATGTCGGCGTTGCGAACGGCGTCGGCCACATCGGTCGTGCAGTCGAGCATGGCGCTGACGTGGGGCTGCATGGCGTGCCGAAGATTCTTCAAGCGAGTGGCGTTGCGCGCAGCGAGCGTGAGACGGGCGACCTTGTTCCCCAGGATCTGCGCACACGCCGAGCCGATGCTGCCGGTGGCGCCGATGACTGCTGCGCTCGCGGTGGAGAGATCGATGTCCATCTCGCGCGCCCCGCGCAGCAAGCTCTGGATGGCCGAAGCAATGGTATACGAGTTGCCGGTCGTGACGGCGATGGGGCAGTTCTCAGCCACCGTCACGCCGCCGTCGCCGACGACTGCGGTGAAGCCGCCTAGGCCGACGATGTCGCAGCCGAGCTCGGCGGCAAGATTGGCGCCGGCGATCACGCGCGCCATGGCCTCTTCTCGCGGCAATTCAAGCCACTGCTCGGGAAGCAGCGGCGTGCCGATGAAAAACCCTTCGATCTCCTCGCCGGTCAGGCTACGAACGCCGGTGATCGTCGAGACCTTGTAGGCCGGCATCCACTCGAGGATCTTTTTGATGAGCGGCATGCCCTTGCCGACTGCCTTTGGTTCGTACCGCAGGACATCGTCGTACGACAGCGGGTGGATGAGGAACCCGAACTTGCGCAAAGAGCGTGCCGCCTCGAGAGTTTCGCGTGCATTGGCAATCAGGATACCGGCCAGCTCTTTGCCGACCGGACCCGAAGTGCGACCTCGGTTATTATTACCCGACGCGGCCCTCCGGCCCTTCGCTCTTGGCTTTGAGCGCCCGCAGCATCATGAGAGAATTCTCTTCAACCTTCTTGTGAAGGATGGGTCCGATCAGCTCGGCGAGCGTGGGCACACCGAAGTCGTAGTCCACTGCGAGGACCACGTGCGTCACGCCATCGTGTTCCTCAAATGTCCAGAAACCCTCGAATTTGTCGAGATCGCCATCCAATAACCGGTAGTCGATGCGCGTGTGCTCGTCGTCGAACACGTCTTCTTCCGTCCATTCGATGGGCGCCTCTTCGACGAGCGTCTTCCAACGCGTTATAGTCTTCTTGCCGTCGCGGCGAACGATGTGGACGTACTCGACGTCGGGCATGAACTCGGCGTAGCGTTCCATGTCCTTCGCCAGTTCGTAGATCTTCCGCCGCGGCGCGGCGATATCTATTGCGGTTTCGACGTACGGCATGGCGAAATTACTCGAGGCCTTTCAGACTTCCGGCCCCGGGCGATTTCCGAGTCGGGCATAAAAAGGAAGCGGCCGAGTTGATCTCGACCGGCGCGGCCGTAGCGGATGTTCATCGGCCATTGAGGACCCCCAATTTTTCCTTGGCCTTCGCCGTTCCTTGTGCGAAGATAGCCATACCTTCATCGATTTCGGCTTCAGTGACGATGAGCGGCGGTTCGAGCCGGATCACGCGCTGTTCGTTCAGCGTATATGCTGCGGTCATGCCAAGTTTGAGACACTCCGGAATGATCACGCCCGCGTAACCCTCGCTCGTCAGTTCGACCCCGACGACGAGCCCGCGGCCGCGCACTTCGGCGATGACATCGGGCATGCGCGCCTGCAATGCTCGCGCCTTTTCGAGCAGATAGACGCCCATCGTGCGCGCTCGTTCGACGAGCCGTTCTTCCTTCAACACGCCGAGCGCCGCGAGCCCCGCCGTGCAGGCGAGCGGATTGCCGCCGAACGTCGAGGTGTGAACGAGCGGCGATTTGCCGAATGCTTGCATCCATACGTCGGGCCGCGCGATCGTCGCACCGATCGGCACAACACCGCCGGATAGTCCCTTGGCGACCGTGATGATGTCCGGCACGACGCCTTCGTGATCGACTCCCCAAAGGTAGCCGGTGCGCCCGAGCCCGGTCTGCACTTCATCAGCGATGAAGAGCGCGTTGTGCTTGTCGCAAAGTTCGCGCACGCCTCTGAGGTAGCCGTCGGGCGGCAAGATGACGCCGCCCTCGCATTGGATGGGTTCGACGATAAACGCGGCCGCGCCGGGCAGTGCGCGGTCGAGCGCGTCGAGATCGCCGAACTTCACGTGTTCGAATTCCGGCACCAGCGGCTTGAACGAATCTTTGAAGATGTCCCGTCCGGTCGCGGTCAAGCTGCCCATCGTCTTGCCGTGGTAAGCGTTATGCGTCGAGACGATATGCACGCGCTTGGTGGACAATCGCGCCATCTTCAGCGCCGCTTCCACTGCTTCGGTGCCGCTGTTCGAAAAGAAAGTGATCTGAAGGTCGCCGGGGGCGATCGCCGCGAGCTCTCGTGCGAGCGACCCCATCTGTTCGTTGAAGAACACACGTGTGGACAGCGACATGCGGTCGAGCTGCTTCTTGACCGCTGCCACCACTTTCGGATGGCTGTGGCCCAGAGTGAAGACGCCGTACCCGCCGCAAAAATCCAAATAGGATTTGCCGTTGCTATCGAAGACGCGGCAGCCCTGCGCGTGATCTTCCACGGGGGCGCCGGCGACTTTCATGAATCGCGCAAGCGGCGGATTCACGAACTCTTTATAGTCGGCATAGACTTTGTCGAAGAGCGAGATCTGTTCTGTGTCCAACTGTTTGGCCATGCACCGCTTGTTCCGTGCCGTGTTTGGCCGGGACCTTTTCCGTGCGTGCAGAGGGACGTGTACGGGCGCAAAGAACGAGTGCGGCGCGATGATGACTCGGTTCGCCAAATCAGGATACGTTAGGATTGCATATGCGGAAGCCGGAGCCGGCGATCCAGTCATCTTTCTGCATGGCGTTGGAGCGACCAAGCGCTGTTGGGCCGACCAGTTGCAAGCAATGTCGAATCGATTCCGCTGCATCGCGCTCGACTATCGCGGTTACGGCGAATCGGAGGTGCCGCCGTTAGAAAGCATTTCCCGCGAGGCGTACGCGCGCGACGTGGCTGCGGTGATGGACGCCGCGGGCATCGATCGAGCGGTGCTGTGCGGAAACTCCCTCGGCGGCGTAGTGGCCCTTGAGTTCTATAGTCAATTCCCCGAGCGCGTCAAGTCTCTGATCCTCGTGGATTCATTCGCCTACTATCCCGGCGGTGCGGAGAGTTTACCCGATCGCATCAAGACGCTCGACGACCTCGGCATTGATAAATTCGCCGAGACGCGATCGCGCGCTTTGTTTGGTCCGGATGCGCCGGAATCGCTCGTCGAGAGCGCCCGCGCCGACCTCGCGTCAATTCCGCTGGAAGTCTACAAGGCGTCGACGCGCGCGACGTGGACGGGCGACTACCGCGCCCTCTTGCCAAAGATCGAAGTAGGCGCACTCGTGATGTGGGGCGAGTACGATACGAAGATCGCGCCGCGTCCGCTTAGCGAGGAGCTCGCCCGCGCCATCCCGGCCTGCGGAGAAGTCAGCGAAGTCCCCCGCGCCGGCCATATCCCGCAGATGGAGAATCCGGTCGCTTTCAATGCCGTCGTCGCCGATTTTCTGAAGTAGCGCCGATGCTCGAACGTGAGATCAAACTCGACGCGCCGGCCTCGTTCAGGCTGGAGGCCGTGACCGCTCTCGGCGGCGGATATCGTCTGTCGAAGATCGAGACCGCGACATTTGATTCGCGCTATTTCGACACCGCAGATTTCCGGCTGACGCGCGCGGGTTGCTCGCTACGATATCGCACAGGCCAGGGCTGGACTTTGAAGCTGCCGCAGACGCCGGAACATGGGGAAATGGCGCGCCTTGAGCTTGCGTCGGACGCAGGGCCGCGCACGCCGCCGCCAGCGTTGCTCGATCTGATCACCGGATACGTCCGCACTCGGCGCATGCGCCCGATCGCGACATTGCGAACCGTTCGGCGCACTCTCAGCGTGCGCGGCGTAGGCGGCTCGATATTGGCCGAGATCGCCGAAGACGACGTGACGCACCTCGCGCTCGAAGGCAAGCCCTCCGGGTTCCGCGAGATCGAAGTGGAGCTGCGCGAACAGGCGCCGGCGGCGCTTCTCGTCGATCTTGCCCGCCGGCTTCAGGCGGTCGGCGCAGGCACGCTCATCCATGAATCCAAGATCCAGCGCGCGCTGGGCGGATCTGCTGCGCTCGTTCCGGAGCTGAGGCGGCCGCCCATCAGTCCTCATAGCGGCGTCGGCAATCTCATCCGCGCTGAGATTTCGAAATACGTCGCGGAGCTGCAAGCAAACGACGCGGCGATACGTCTCGGCTACGGTCCGGAGCCGCTGCACGTCGCGAGAGTCGCAACCCGGCGATTGCGGTCGACACTGCGCACGTTTAGGTCGGTGCTCGACCAATCGTGGGCGCAAAGGCTCAGCGATGATCTCGCCTGGCTCGGCAGATGCCTCGGCGCCGCGCGCGATGCCGACGTCCTCGTGCAACGGCTTCGCGAGAGCGCGGCGCAGCTCGACAACGATTTCGGCGCGCAGCGAGCGCGCTTCATCGCGGCGTTGCATGAAGGCCTCGATCCGAAATACCGTTCGGTCCGGCGCGCGCTGCGGTCGCCGCGATACGCGCGTCTGCTCGACAGGCTCGTGAACGCCGCATCGCACCCGAAGCTTGTAACCGGCGCGGAAATTCCGGCCAGGCTCCTCTTGCCGAAGCTGATTCGCGGGCCGTGGCGTAAGATGTGCAAAGCGGCAAAGCACGCCGACGCGCGTTCGCCGGATGACCAACTCCATGCGCTCCGAATCCGCGTCCGACGGTGCCGGTACGCCGTTGAAACCGGTCAGCAAGTGCTGGGGCCGGCCGCGGAAAAATTCGCGGCGAAGCTGGCCCAGCTGCAAGAGGCGCTCGGCGAACAGCACGACGCGGTGGTCGCACAGGATTACATCAAGAACGTAGCTGCGAAAGCGCGGGCGTCTCGAGTCGGCGCCGCGCTGCTCGATCGGGAACGGCGTATCGACTTTCGCTGCCGTCGCGCTTGGTCAAAGGCGTGGACGAAGGTGAAACGGGCGAAGTTCTTCTGAGGCTGCTATGCCCCGAGCTTCGTGCCGCACTCGCCGCAGAATTTAGCTCCCGCCGGGTTCTCTGCTTTGCAATTCGGGCACGCGACGGTCTGGGTCATCGGCGCGCCGCAGTCGTTGCAGAATTTCGCCGTTGTTGAATTCTTCGCTCCGCATTTCGGACAGGCGGCCGTTGCCGCGGGTGCGGCCACCGGCGCCGAGGTCTGCGCCGCATTTGCCTGCATCGCTTGGTTGATCATGCCGGGCATCGCAAACCCAAGTCCGGCGCCGATGCCCAAACCGGCGGTGGCGCCTGCCGCGCCGCCCTGATTCTGAGCCGCGTCTTCAACCGCGCGTGCGGCTTTGAACTGCATGTACGTGTTCATGTTGCCGATCACGCCCATGCCCGTGCGCTCATCGATGGCCTTTTGCACGTCTTCGGGCGCGGTGATGGCGTTGATGAGGAAGTCGACGATCTCCACGCCGTATTGGCCGAAATCGTCTTTGATGCGCGCCTTAGTGGCGGCGCTCAGCGCATCGTATTGCTTCGGCAGGTCGAGGAGGCTCTTCACCGTCTCGCCGAGCAAGCTGTTGAGGCGCGCGATGATCATGTTCCGGAAGAAATCTTGCAGCGCGTCGGAAGTGTAGACGTTTTGCGTGCCGACGATCTTGTTCACGAACAACTGCGCGTCATTCACGCGGACGCTGAACGCGCCGTATGCGCGCAAACGCACCATCGAGAATTCGGCATCCCGGAAAAGGATCGGCTCGGCCGTGCCCCAGCGCAGGTTCGTGAAGACCTGCATGCCGACGAAATAGACTTCGGATTGGAACGGCGAGGTGCCGCCGAAGGGCATGGAGAGCAAGCCGGTGATCAGCGGCAGATTCTGCGTGGACAGTGTGAAACGGCCGGCACCGAACGTGTCGAGCGCCCTGCCGTCGCGGAAGAACACGGCCGCCTGGCTCTCTTGGACGATCAACTGGCTGCCCCACTTTATGTCGGTCGAGCCGGTCTCCGGCCAACGGTGAACCATCTGCTGCCCGGTGTTGTCAAAGAATTCGATGACGGAGAGGCCGAGTGCCATGACGTCCCTTTCAGAGGCGATGTCGAAGATGCGGGCTTGCGCCGGCCGGTGGTCGAGCGCCTGTACATACCCTATCGGGCGGCAACTGTTTCACGCGTTCCGATTGGCTGTCCCGCCGCACATGTACAAGGTCGCTAGAGGAACTCCCGCTCCTTGGCCTCCGGCCCCACCGCCGCCAAAATCCCGACGGCGGCGAACGTCGCGAGTGCGACGATGGCGAGCACGCGGGCGTAGTCGGCGCCCCCGCCCGGCAGCGGAAACTTTGCGGCGAGCAGCGCTTGCATCTGCGCGGCGCCGGCGGATATGAGGTTCCCCATCTGATACGTGAAACCCGGAAACGTTCCGCGCACGTCGGCCGGCGACAATTCGTTGAGGTGCGCGGGAACGATTCCCCACGCTCCCTGCACCATGAACTGCATGCAGAACCCGCCGAGCCCGAGCAGCGCAGCGCTGGAAGCGAATGCCCACAGCGGCACGACACACGCGCCCAACACGACGGCGGTCACGATCGCCCGTCGCCTCCCGAGGCGCTGCGAGATCGATCCGAAAATTGTGCCGCCGATGATCGCGCCGACGTTCATGACGATGGTCAGCGCGGTGACTTGACCGACCGTGAATGCGCGCTGCTTCTGCAGAAATGTGGGATAGAGATCCTGCGTGCCGTGCGACATGAAGTTGAACGCCGCCATGAGCAATATCGCATAGCCGAAGAGCGGCGCGTTGGCGGTGATGCTGCGCCAAAGGCCGCCGGTCTGACCGGTGCGCGCAGCGGCATTTTTCTTCCACGCGTCGGACTCTGCCACTTGCGAACGGATGTAGAGGATCAGCAGTGCAGGCACCGCGCCGACGATGAACATGGCGCGCCAACCAAGGTGGTAGTAGTTAACGAAAAAGTATGCAACTGCCGCGATAAGATAACCCGACGCGTACCCCTGCTGCAAGACGCCGGAAAAGAATCCGCGCGCCTGTGGCGGCAGCGCCTCCATTGCAAGCGCCGCGCCCACTCCCCATTCGCCGCCCATCGCGATGCCGTACAACGCTCGCAATCCGATGAACGCCCAATAGTTCGGCGCGAACGCCGTGAGCAATTCCAGCAGTGAATAGATGGCGATGTCGACCATCAGCGGCACGCGCCGGCCGTAGCGGTCCGCGAACCAGCCGAAGATGAGCGCGCCGAGCGGGCGCATCATGAGGGTGATCGTGATCGCGAAGGCGACGTCCGGAATCGCGCGGCCGAATTCGCCGGCGATCTTGACCACGACGAACGTCACCAGGAAGTAATCGAATGCGTCGAGCGTCCAACCAAGGAAGCTCGCGACGAAGGTCTTTTGCTGGCTGCTCGAGAGCGATCGAACGATGGCGAGCGCTGTCATGGCGCGCACGTTCTTGGACGCGCGCCCGGACTCATGCTCGGGGTATCGTCTCTAATTCAGGACTGGCGCACGGTATCGACGGAAGTTTTCTCGGCGAACAGACGTTGCCAACCCGCTCTCATGAACGATTCTGCCGACTGCGGCGCGAGTGGGTCGTAGCGGTGCACGCCGACGTGAAGCGCCAAATCCAAACGTTCGAGTCTCGGCCCGAGGGCATCGAGAGCATTTGCGACCCGCGCGCGCAAGTCGTTCTGCGCGTGCGCGTCGCCCGGCATCAGCAACGCCGCGAACTCGTCGCCTTTACATCGCGCCGCAAACTCGCCGGGCTGCAACGCAGAGCCGATGACGCGCGACGTCAAGACGAGCAATTCGTTGCCGACGTTCCGTCCGGCATCGCGGTTCGCGGCCCGCAGACCAGCGACGTCGAACATGGCCACGTCGAAGCCGACGCGCGTCGCGTCGGCCAAGGCGATCGCGCGCTCGAGATGAATTCCAAATGCGCGCGCGGTGCCTAGTCCGGTGAGATCGTTCACCAGTGCCAGCTCGTGGATTTCCGCAGCCTGCTTGTCGACGACGTACATGTCGATCTTCGCGTCGCACAGGAGCACCGCCGCCGGGATGAGCGCTGCGATCAACGCGTAGGCGGTGGAGACGAGCACGGCTTCGGACCCTCCCGTGCTCACGGCGATGGTCGCGGCGGCGCTCAATGCGCCCGCCGCTACGGCGGCGATCATCCAATCTCGCAGAATCGTCCGGTGCCCGGGTGCGAAAATCAGCGTGACGGCTGCCGCCGCGTATGCGCCGACGGTCCACGCCGCCCAAGCAGACGAATCGGCTTCGCCCGCGGCCGCAAATCTCAGTGAGCTCCAAACAATGACCGTTGCCGACGCGATGGCTATGCCGTTTGCCCAGAAGAGCACGGCCATCGCCTTCGGCCGCGGAAGCCGCTTGTATCGCTGGCGCGTATCCGAGTAGTACCCGCGTTCGGCGCTGCGCCGCTGCTTTCGCGCCCAGTACCAATCGATCGCGCCGAACATCGTGATCCCCACCGCGCAACCCAGAGCCCACGCAGCCCAGAGCCAGCCGCCGCGGGTGTTGCCTGCCCACGCGTGAGCCGCCAGCAATATTCCGGAATATGTAAACGTCGCGGCAAGAGCGGCGAGAGCGGGCGATCGGCTTATCGCGAGGCGGCTGCTCAACAGAAACGCGCAGACGACGCTCGCAAGAGATGCCGCGGAGCTCGCCGTGACCGCATCGATCGGCGCGAAATGCAGCCGCGGTGCCTCAAGCTGCGAAAACATTGCCGCGAACACCGCACCCAACGCGGCGCAAAAAATCACGACCGCTGTGCGGACGCGCGGCCGATAACGCAAGATCTTTGTCCGGGCCGGAACCGTGACGACTCCGGTTACCCCGGCCTCCGAATCTGGAACAAAGACGAAATCTGCGGTTGACATAATCGTGTAATCCCCATTTCACCCGCAGTCCGGTCGAGGCCCCACGGTCATCAATCCAATAGGTCTAGGCCTTTCATCCCTGAATTCGGCCTTCGCCGGAATCATATGAAGCGGCGAGCTAGAGCTCGCCGATCGTCGTCGTAGTAGGGTGAGCAACGCTCACCCATGGGCAAGCGATGCTTGCCCTCGTACGGCTCGCCGTCCTACAAGATACGCTCGGCTACAGCAAACCAGCATACGGCGTAGGGAGCCCGTCGAACATATGTTGCCTGCCCTCGAAGCGTTTGTCGAATTCGTCGATGAGCGCGTCGAGCGAAGCAAGCGCAGCGCGGATCTGTTCGGCGTCGGTACCGGCCGACTCCACGGCGCTCGCCGCGATATCGAATCGAGGCACGTCGGCCATGATCGATGCGTCATATTGGTAGAGCTGAAGCAGTTGCGCATCGCCGAGCTGCACCCGGTCGAACACCGCCGAAAATCCGTAGTCGGCGAACTGCATGCGATCGATCAGCCGCTCCAACTTGCGTCCGCTTTGATCGATGATCGCAAGCGTTTCGAGGTTGCCCGAGCGCGAGAGCGAGTCGACGACGCGGTCGAGCCGGTCGTTCACCTTAGAAAGATGCTCGCCGATGACGGCGCGCAATTGCTTGTCGGCGATGCGCCGGTCTTCGGCGGCTTTGTAGCCGGCAAAGCCGGGAACGTGCATGGCCAAATTGTTGAGCGCCTCGCCGATCGTGGCGGGGTGCCCGATCAAAGATTCGACCGCACCCGGAGCGGCGGCGACTGTGGGTGTGCCGCCGGGGAGCGGCGTCGGGTTTGTCTCCATGAGTGATCGTGTACTCCTCTGGCTTGGGCATCGATGCGCCCGGGTCTTATGATTATATCGCACGCGTCCTACCGTTGTTACACGTCGTGACGCTTCGCTGGCGGGACGGCCGCCTAGACCGCGACGTCTACTTCATCTAGTGCAGGCACTTCGGCCGACGGCCGGTTCCGCGCATCGGCCAACAGCGCTCGGACCGCATCGGCCTCCGCCAAATTGTTGATCTGTTCGCGCAGACTCGAGGCGCCGGCGATGCCGCGGATGTACCAAGCGAGGTGCTTGCGCATTTGGAAGACGCCCGATTTTTCGCCGTAACGCTCGACCATGGCGTCGAAGTGAACGCGAGCGAAATCGATGCGCTCGGCGACGGTCGGCGGCGCCGGTTGCGGCAGGCCTTGCATCGCGGCCGCGATGCCGCGGATGAGCCAAGGATTGCCCAGTGCGGCGCGGCCCACCATCACCGCGTCGACGCCGGATTCATGATAGCATCGCACTGCGTCTGCGGGCGACGCTATGTCGCCGTTGCCGATGACGGGCACCGACACGACTTCTTTGAGGCGCGCGATGTACGACCAATCGGCAGACGGCTTGTAGAACTGTTTGCCGTAGCGCCCGTGGAGGGTGAAAGCGTCGATGCCGACCGCCTCCGCGCGTTTGGCGATTTCCAAGTACGTGTAGTTGTCGCGCTCCCAGCCTAGCCGCATCTTCACGGTGACGGGCACGCGCTTGACGGCCTTGCGCACGGCCGCACAAATGGCCACCGCGAGATCGGGATCGCGTAAGATCGCGGCGCCGTCGCCGCCTTTGACGATCTTCGGTGCCGGGCAGCCGAAGTTGATGTCCACGATGTCCGCGCCGCACTCCTCGACGAACGCTGCCGCCTGCGCCATGACCGCAGGGTCGTTGCCGTGAAGCTGAACCGATGTGGGCCGTTCGTCCGCGTACACGTCGATCATCTCAAGCGTGCGGCGGTTCATGCGTATGAGCGACTGTGCCGAAACGAACTCGCTGACCGTCAGGCCGAAGCCAAACGGCTTGAACAGCTTGCGGAATAGCGCGTTGGTGACGCCCGCCATCGGCGCGAGAGCCAAGGGGGGAGATATCTCGATGCCGGCGATCGTGAGCGGTGGGAACGCATTCATGACAGTTCGAGCTTCTTCGCGCCGGCGCGCGATGCGGCCTGGCAAGAGCGACCCGCAGACGAGGCGAAGAGCGCACATCCAGTCCCCGAAAGGATCCGAACATGAGCGGCGCCATCCTCGAAGTTCCCGCACCGGTGCTTGACGATGTCATCAAGCTGCGGCGCGATTTCCACATGCATCCCGAACTCGGTTTCGAAGAAGTCCGCACGGCGGGCATCGTCGCCGATCGTCTCAAGGCTCTCGGATATGAAGTCCGCACCGGTATCGGTGAGACGGGAGTCGTCGGGATTTTGCGCACGAAAAAGCCGGGCCGCACCATTTTGCTGCGCGCGGACATGGACGGGCTTCCGGTGCAGGAAGAGAGCGGTGTCGGTTTCTCGTCGCGCGAGAACGGCAAGATGCATGCGTGCGGCCACGACGGCCACGTGGCCATATTGCTCGGCGCGGCGCAGATGATCATGGAACGCCGCGATCTGCTTTGCGGCACGATCGTGCTTTGTTTTCAGCCGGCTGAGGAAGGGAAAGGCGGCGCGAAGGCCATGATCGACGACGGCGTGCTCGAAGATCCGCACGTCGACAAGGTCTACGGACTTCATCTCGCGTCGTTGTATCCAGTGGGCGTGATCGCCGTCCGGCCCGGCCCTGTGATGGCGTCGAGCGATTCCATCGAAATCACGATCCGCGGGCGCGGCGGCCATGGCGCGGCGCCGCATCAGACCGTTGATCCGATCCTCACGGCAGCTCAGTTCGTCACAAGCGTGCAATCCGTCGTCAGCCGTTCCGTCGATCCCATACAGCCTGCCGTTGTGACCATCGGTTCTATCCATGGCGGCAACATCCACAACGTGATTCCGGACAACGTCTCCATGCTCGGCACCGTGCGCGCGTTCGACGCGGACGTACGCGAGCAGATGAAGCCGCGGATAGAAGCCGTGCTCAAAGGCTGCTGCGACGGAGCCGGCGCCGCCTACGACTACAACTACTTGTGGCGCTATCCGGTCACGGTGAATAACGCCGCCGAGGCCGCGTATGTCGCGGATCTCGCCGCCAAGACTCTAGGGCCGTCTCGTTCCGTCGAATTCGAACGAACCATGGGCGCGGAAGATTTCTCGTTCATGCTCGAGCAGAGACCGGGCGCGTTCTTCTTCGTCGGCGTGCAGAGCGGGCCGGCGACGGCGGTCGCACATCACAACGCGAGGTTCGCCATCGATGAGGATTGTCTCGAAGCCGGTGTGCAGATGATGACGGCGCTCGCTCTGGACGCGCCAAAAATAGCGCAGGCGTGAAGGCGTTCTGGCGCTGGACGGGCACGATTTTTTTCGCGCTCGTCTTCGTCTTTTTGGTGATGACCGGCATCGGCACATCGCTGCCGATCGATCATCATGCGGTATGCTCCGCGAACTATGCGAGACCAGTCCATTTTTTATTCGCGGTGGTGGAAAACGACGACACGTCGGTGTATTGGCGGCCTGAAATCTCGCGCGCCGAGCTCGTGTCGGGGCGCGGTGCGACGGCGGTATGGCGCGAGACCGACACTCATGGCAGCGCGATCATCTACCGCACGATCGCATATGCCGAAGACAACAAGTTGGTGCGCACCATCGACTTCGTGCCGGGCATGCCGTTCGGCGGTACGTGGGCGTACATTTTCTCAGCCGAGTCGGGAAGGCTTGCGATCGCTCCAATCAACGGCTCGGGATTAACGATCATCGAAGACGGCAAGATCTACAATCCGTTTTTCCGGTTCATGGCGCGCTACGTCTTTGGCTACACGCAGACCATGAAGACGTATCTCACGGACCTCGCTCGGCTCACACACGATAAACCCGCGATCACCTGTGCGGCGAATCCGTAGGACTCGTCACCAGCGCGAGATGACCATCTTTTTGCGCGTGTAGAATTCCACCGCGTCTTGGCCCTGCAGATGAAGGTCGCCGAAGAACGAGCCTTTCCAGCCCGAGAACGGATAAAACCCGAACGGCTGCGCGGTGCCGGCATTGATGCCGACCATGCCCGCTTCCACCGTGTCGCGGAATTGGCGTGCGGACTTGCCGCTCGACGTGAAGATCGCCGACATATTGCCGTACCGTGACGCGTTCGCCATCGCGATCGCGTCGTCGAGCGTCTTCGCATACGCCATCGAAAGCACCGGCCCGAAGATCTCGTCGCGACCCACCGCCATCTCGGTGGTCACGCCGTCGAGCACCGTCGGGCCGACGAAATAGCCTGGCCGGTCTATGTAGCCGCGTCCGTCAGTGGTCACGCGCGCGCCCTCTGCCGCGCCGCGCGCGATGTATTCAAGCACCCGCGTGCGATGCTCATCGCGGATAAGCGGTCCGACGTCCACGCCCGCTTGATCGCCGGGGCCCACGACAAGTTTGCGCGCGCCTTCATTCACGGCCGCGAGCAACGGCGCGCCCGCCGAGCCCACCGCGACCGCCACGCTTCCAGCCAAGCAGCGCTCGCCGGCATTTCCGAAAGCTGAGTTGAGGATCGACGGCAGCGCTGCGTCGATGTCGGCGTCGGGCATGACGAAGATGTGGTTCTTCGCGCCGCCCGCCGATTGCACGCGCTTCCCGGTGCGAGCGGCCTCGCGGTAGACGTGCGCCGCCACCGCCTCGGAACCGACGAATGACACCGCTGCGACGTCCGGATGCGAGATGAGCGCGTCGACGCAATCGCGAGTCCCGTGAACCACGTTGAGCACGCCATCGGGAAAGCCGGCCTCCAGGAAGATCTCAGCCAGACGGACCGCTCCGAGTGGCGTCCGCTCCGATGGTTTGAGGACGAACGTGTTGCCGCACACCACCGCGAGCGGGAACATCCACAGCGGGATCATCACCGGAAAATTGAACGGCGTGATGCCGGCGGCAACCCCTACGGGATAGCGGTAGCAATCCTGATCCACGCCGTTGCCGACATCGCGCAGGGTCCGGCCCTGCAAAATCGTCGACGCCGCGCAGGCGAAGTCCACGACCTCGATCCCGCGCCGCACCTCGCCCCGCGCCTCGGCAAGAGTTTTGCCGTGATGGCGGGTGACGATGGCCGCGAGTTCCTCGGCGTGTTCTTCAAGTTTCGCTTTGTAGGCGAACATGAGCCGTTGACGATCCATGATCGACACGCGGCTCCACTCCGGTTGCGCGGCAGCTGCGGCTTTCACCGCCCGATCGACGTCGGCGGCACCGAGCAGCGGCACGCGTTCGATTTCTTCGGCCGTGGCCGGATTGAAAACGGGCAGCGAATCGCGCTCCAAACGCTCCCACTTCGGACCGATGAGCGCCGGTATCACGGAACTATGCCTTGCGAATCCGTTCGTCCAACCCGGCGGGCAAATTCCGCCAACGCGGAAAGCAACGCCGTGACCAGCCCTTTGGTCTTCTCATCCGTGAGATTGCCATCGGCGTCGAACTTCGTGCGCGCCGACGACACGTATAGCTGGGGGTCCGTGAGAAACCAGATGTCGGCGCCGGCCGCCAGTTGGCGAAGTTGGAGCTGTGAGCGCAAGGTGCCGAATCCGGTCGTCGAAGCGCCCATCATCGCGGTGGGTTTTTCGTCAAGGACCCCGTCGAATCGCGATGCCCAGTCGAGCACGTTCTTGGTCACAGCCGGCATCGAATAGTTGTATTCGGGTGTGACGATGAGCAACGCATCCGCCGCCTTGATCGCGTCAACCAGGCGCTTGACCGGCGGCAATGGATTCGACTCGTCGTCGAAGTCGGCGTTGTACAGCGGTACGTCGTCGATGTCGATGACGTTGATCGTCACGTCCGGCGGCGCGAGCGCGACGGCCGCGCGCAGCAATCCACGATTGTATGATTTCACGCGAAGAGAACCCGCAAATGCGGCCACCTTCACGATGTCCGCCGTCATTCGTTTCCGCCAAGCACCGGCGCGCCGTCGCTCGCCGGATCGAGCATGGCGCGGCGGTCGGTGGTGGCCCAGTGATACAAGCCGTGAAGGCTCAGGCTGTCGTCGACGTGATGGATCGCCTCGGTGTTTTTCGCGACTAATTCCGCGAGGCCGCCGGTGGCCACCACCGTGGGCTTGCCGCCGAGTTCCGCGGCGATCTTCGCGATGAGAAATTCCGCCTGGCCGACAAATCCGAAGATGATCCCGGATTGGAGCGCCTCTGCGGTATCGGTGCCGAGCGCGGCTCGCGGCCGGATCAGCGGCACGCTCATGAGTTTTGCGGCGCGCCCGACGAGCGCGTCGACTGAGAGCTCGATGCCCGGTGCGATGGCGGTGCCGGCGAACGCGCCGTCCGCGTCCACACCCGAGAACGTGGTCGCAGTGCCGAATCCGACGATGATGATCGGCGCGCCGTACCTCTTAACGCCCGCGATCGCATTGGCGATGAGGTCGGCGCCGAGTTCGGCTGGACGTTGCGTGCGAACGGGCATCATCGTTTGCCTTGCGGCGGAGATGAACTCCGTGCGGCAGTTGAAATAGCGCTGCGACATGCTCGTGACGGCTCGGTAGAGTTGGGGAACAACGTTCGCCACCACGACTCGCTGGACCGACGCCGGCGGCACGCCGCGCACGCGCAGCATCCCATCGACGAGAACGGCGAGCTCGTCGCCGGTCTGGCGGCGGTTCGTGACCGAACGCCACGTATGAGCGAGCGTTCCGGCGCTGTGGCCGGCGTCTTCGAATAGACCGAACTTTATATTCGTGTTGCCGATGTCGACCGCGAGGAGCATCGTCAGGCGCCCGATCGGAGCTGGGCGGTGCGATCTAAGATCGAAGCCGCGATCGAGGGCTTCGACGCGCGCGCAACGGCTTGTTCGCCGCCCGGCCAAAGAATGAGCACCTCGTTATCGGCTGCGCCGAAGGCGCCGCTGCCGTTGTTGCCGATCCGGTTGACGACGATGCAATCCAACTTCTTGCGTGCGAGCTTTTCCAGCCCGTTGGCGCGCAGGTCTTCGGTTTCAGCTGCAAAGCCCACCACCAAACATCCCGTCGGACGACGCGCCGAGACGTCGGCGATGATGTCGGGGTTGCGTTCGAGATCCATCTGCAGCGGCGCGCCGTCTTTCTTCACCTTGCCCGAAGCCTGCGAGGATGGACGAAAATCCGCCACCGCGGCCGCGCCGATGAACATCGTCGTGTCCGGCAGATGTGCGAGCGCTGCGGCGTGCATTTCGCGGGCGGTGACGACGCGAACGAGTTCTATGTCGAAGGGCGGCGCGAGTTCGGCGGGCCCGCTGATCAAGGTGACGTGCGCGCCGCGCCGCCGCGCCTCACCGGCAAGCGCGTAACCCATGCGGCCGCTGGACGCGTTCGACAGAAAGCGCGCTGGGTCGGCGAACTCGCGCGTCGGACCTGCGGTGACGACGACGCGCTCGCCGGCCATGCTGCTGGCCCGCCCGAGGGCGCGCACGACAGCGGCGACGATGTCGTCTTCATCTGCAAGACGGCCGTCGCCGATCTCGCCGCACGCGAGAAATCCGGAACCGGGCTCGACGAATTCAAGCCCGCGCGCCGTCAGCGACGCGATATTTTCACGCGTCGCCGCGGAATCGAGCATCGCGGTGTTCATTGCCGGCGCTACGAGTACGGGGTTGCGCGTGGCGAGGACGCAGGTCGTGAGCAGATTGTCGGCGATGCCGTGCGCGATTTTGGCTAGCGTGTTCGCGGTGGCGTTGAGCACGACGAACAGTTCGCTCTTGCGCACCAGCGTGATATGCGCGACTTGCCACGTGGTGCCGGCGTCGAACATCTCGGTGTGCACGTCGTTGCCGGACAGCGCTTGAAACGTGAGCGGCGTGACAAACCGGCACGCTGCTTCGGTCATGATCACGTGGACGTCGGCGCCTGCTTGGCGTAGTTTACTGACGACGCCCGCGCACTTGTAGGCGGCGATTCCGCCGCAGACGCCGACGAGTACGGTGCGACCGGCGAGATCCGGCGGCGCAGATGATGGCGCGATGTTCATGGGAGTGGATGTGCTTGCTTAGTCGGCCCCCCGATGCCGCCCTCCACGGCGCTAGCATTCACGGGCAAATCCCTCCTACGGCGTGCGCATGCTGACGTTGTCGATCAATCGCGTCGCACCGCAGTACGCGGCACCAACCACAAGAAGATCCGACTCCGCGGGCGCGGTGACGAGCGGCACGAACGCGCGCGGATCGACGACGGCGATGTAGTCGAGCCGTAATGGAGCCAACAAAGCCGCTGCATCCGCGACGAGCCGATGTGCGTCCGTTCGTCCGGCGACCAGTGCTTGCGCTACGCTTTGAAGCGCTTGCGAAAGCTTCACCGCGTCGCGCCGCTCCTGCGTGGACAGATAGATATTGCGCGACGAAAGCGCGAGACCATCGTCCTCGCGCACGATGGGGCAGCCGACGATCTCAACCGGCAGATCGACGTCCGCCGTCATCTGCCGCACCACCGCGAGCTGTTGCGCATCCTTTTGACCGAAGTACGCGCGCTGCGGCACGACGAGATTGAAGAGTTTCAGCACGACGGTCGCGACGCCGCGGAAGTGCCCCGGTCTGCGCTCGCCCTCGAGCTGCGAAGCGAGAGATCCCGGATCGATCGTCGTTTGCGCGCCGGGCGGGTACATCACGTCGTCCGCTGGTGCGAATAAGAGGTCTGTGCCGATCCGTTCTAACATCGCGGCATCGGCGTCGAACCTGCGCGGATAGCGGCTTAGATCTTCGCCCGGTCCGAATTGCAACGGGTTGACGTACACAGACACGACGACCGTCGCGCACTCCGCGCGGGCACGCGCGACGAGCGATGCGTGGCCCGCATGCAAGGCGCCCATCGTCGGCACGAACCCGACCGGCGACGACAGAGCGGCCCGCGCGGCGCGAAGGTCGCTGACCGAACGGACGACGTGCACGCGCTAGCGCGTCGCGGGATTCTGGCTCGCTGCGTGAGCGTTCGATTGCGCATCCCGCGTCTGGGCGCCGACTTCGTGCTCCGGCTCAGGGAACTTCAGCGTTCGCACATCGCCGACGTACGAACGCACCGCGGCAAGCCCGTCGTCGTACAATTTCGCGTAACGTTTGGCGTGCCGGGGCAGATAGCCGACCGAAAGCCCGAGCAGATCGTTGATGACGCTGACCTGGCCGTCGCAGCTCGGCCCCGCGCCGATACCGATCGTCGCGCAGCGGATAGCTGCGCTCACCTTCAACGCAAGCGCGCTCGGCACGCACTCGAGGACGATGGCAAAGCATCCGGCTCGGTCCAATGCCTCAGCCTGCGCGAGCATGAGCTCGGCAGATTCGACCGTCTTGCCCTGCGCGCGATATCCACCGAGCGCATTGACCGACTGCGGCGTGAGGCCGAGGTGCCCCATCACTGGAATGCCGCTCGATACGAGGCGTGCGACCAGATCGATGTCGTGCCCGCCCTCCAATTTGACGGCTTGCGCCAAGCCCTCTTTGAGAAACCGGCCTGCGTTGCGGACCGCTTCGTCGTGGCCGCATTGGAACGAAAGAAACGGCATATCTGCGATGACGAACGCGCCTTTAGCGCCGCGGGTCACCACGCGGGTATGGTAGAGCATTTCGTCGATCGTGATCGGCAGCGTGGTATCGTATCCCGCGAATACCATCGCGGCGGAATCGCCGACCAAAATCGCATCGGCGCCGGCTGCGTGCACCATGGCCGCAACGAGCGCGTCGTAGGCCGTGACGATCGCGATCTTCTCGCCACGTGCTTTCTTGTCGAAAAAAGTGTTGACGGTGACGGGCATTTTTGTTGGTCTACGCTTTCTTTGGCGGAGCAGGATCGAGCACGCGCAACATCGTGCGGCCGACGATAAACGGCTGGCCCGTGGTGATGAGCATCGGACCATCGATGGGCGAGCCGTCGACGAGCGTGCCGTTGCGGCTGTCCAGGTCGGTGAGTACAAGTCCGCCGGGCGTGGCGCGAACTTCGGCATGCCGGCGGGATGCGGCTCGGTCGGTGGACAATTCGGCGCCGACGGCTGTACCGTCGCGGCCGATGCTGATGTCCCGGGAAAACGCCCAGCGTTTGCCGTCGAGTGGGCCGTTCATCGCTTCGAGTTCGTACATGAGAACGGCCGATTTCGCGGGTTGCGCGGCGCCCTCCCGCGTAGCCGCCCATGGGGCGGTTAGAGGCCGTGCCGGACTTTTGGCCTAGCCAGGTCTTGCAAGCCTAATTTTACCGTCCGGTCTGGCCGACAACACTAAATGTAAGAAGGCCGCGCCTCTTATAACCGGAGCTGAAAAACGTTGTGGAAGACCCGAGCGTGAGCCAGGTTCGCGATTCCGATTTGCTTGACATCGACCCCGACGCGCTTCGGGAAGCCGAGCGAGTTTTCGCGCAAGGCATCTTGGACACGATGCCCGGCAAGCTCGTTGCGAGCGCCGCGTACGAAGAGACCCGCGTCGTCCTCACGATGACCGACGGGAGCGAATATTATTTCTACGGATTCATGGGTGAGGCAAAACGCGACTGAATTCTGCGTCGCATAAAGCTGCAAACAAAAAACTCGCGCGACGACGCGAGTTTTTCTGATTTTAGAGGCTCGGTTTTTGGATCAGGCCCGCCGTTGCGCGTCGTTGGATTCGACGAAACCCAGGATGGCCGTGTGGTCGCCCGGCTCGATGGACGTGAATGCGATGCCGTGATGAAATTTCTGCTCGTTGCGCGCGAAGAAACTCAACACGACCCGTCCCCTGGCCTGAACCGTGCGGTTCGTACCGGGAAGACCGAACTTGAGGCCGACGTTCGCGCGCGCCGGCAAATCATACGAGGCGACGAGGCGCATTCCCCCGGCCCCAAGATCGAAGACCGAGCCGTCGTGCGGATTAGCTTCGCCATCCACCGAGAATTCCACGGGCAAAGTAACTGCAACGCGGACATACTGACGCCGGCTTAGCTCACCATCCATTTGTCCCAGTATTCTCGCACAGGCGTTCGGAGCCTGCCATACTTGAATTTACTTGCCCTCATCGCGAGCTCGGGTGATAGCGCTCACGCCCGTCCGCCGGCGCGGCGCTCGCGCCAGAAATGAGGCAAAACGCGAATGGATATCTCATCGTCGTCTGTCGGCTTTCCTACCTACTCATCCACATTAGACGATGGACTTTGCGGTTCAGAATTCGGTCAGGAGATGCAGCCGGACTCGGAGGTCAGCTTCACGCAACCGGTGGCCAGCATGCCGATCGGTCAGCAGTGCGGCAACCCCGGTCAAGACGGTTCGATGCTCGGCGCGCTCGGCCAGCCGGTGGACAACAACTTCAGCTGGTTTGGCGACGACGCCGATGGCGACTCCGCGCAGCCGCTATAGGGTGCGCTCGAGCCCGCCGCTCGCGCGCTCTATGTCACTTGCGGCGTTCATCGCCACAAGCACTCCGTGCGCAACATCTAGACCGCCCTGAAGATACACTTCGTACGGTGCGCGCATCGGAGCATCGCACGAGAGCTCCAATGTCGAGCCGGCGACGAACGCGCCGTCGGCCATCAACACGGGATCCGCATAACCCGGCACCGGACCGGGTTCCGGCAAGGCGCGCGAGTTCACCGGCAGCATCCGTTGCACACCGCGTGCGAATGCCTTTAGCTTCTCGGGCGATCCAAGGCGGATCGCTTGAATTATGTCCGTACGTGCTGCGCCGCACGCCGGCTCCGTTTCGTATCCTAATTCGGCGAACAGCGCGGCGGCGAAATCCATCGTCTTCAAACTCTCGGCCACGGCGCGCGGCGCGCGATGCAGCCCGGCGAAAAACCATCGACTCGTGTCCAGCGTCGGTCCGATCGCGGCGCCGATCCCGGGTGCGAAAATTCGTTCTGCCACGCGCTCCACGATTTCGGCCCGCCCCGCGACGTACGCGCCGCTCACCGCCACGCCTCCGCCCGGATTCTTGATGAGCGAACCGACCACTGCGTGGGCGCCGACGGCGCACGGTTCTACAGGTTCGACGAATTCCCCGTAGCAGTTGTCCACCACCACGATAGCATTGGGAGCCCGCTCGCGCACGGCCGCGACAAGAGCGCCGATCGCCGCGACATCGAGCGACGGACGCGGCGCATAGCCACGCGAGCGTTGCACGAAGACGACGTCTGGCACGCGATCGAGCGCTGCGGCGACATCGTGCGCCGCCGGGGCGGGTCCGTCAGTCCACGGCACTTCATCGTACTTCACGCCGCGGGCGACGAGACTGCGGGGGTGGTCCACCAGCGCCATCCTCAGCGTGTCGTACGGCCGGCCCGTCACCGAGCAGAAGCGGCCGCCCGCGTCAAGCAGCGCCGACAGCGTGACGACGATCGCCTGGGTTCCACTTGCAAGCTGCAGGCGCGCGATCGACGCATCGGCGTCCATCAATCGGGCGAACAACGATTCGTACGCTTCACGGCCGCGATCGTGATAGCCGTAACCGGTGCTGCCTGTGAGGTGGCCTTCGTTCAAGCCGGCCTGCGCGAACGCGCCGATCACCTTTGCCGAGATTTCGAACGCTTTGGCATCGCGGTCGCGCCACGCAGGCAAGGCAAGCGCGAGCGCGGACTCCGCCGCGTCGACGACACGCGGCGTGAAGCCGAAAAGCTTGGCCGCAGCGCGAAGTCGGTCAACCATCCGTCTTCTCTTCCACCAGATGTTCGGGATGACGCTCGACGTCGAGTTCGTGCGCGCGGATCGCTGCGGCGGTCTTGACGAGCGCTTCAGCTTCTTCGGGCGAACGGCCGATCTCGCGTTCGAACGATCGCAAGAACGGCGCATACAGGGCCGCGCCGACCGCTACGTTGACCACGACGAGGACGACGGCGCGCCAATCGCGGCCAGTGACGATCCACGCGCCGATCACCGCCGGAAGCAGATTGACGGGCGGCACCCAAAACACGGTCCGGTCGACGATGCCGAACCACATGGCCGCGTAGGTGATCGTCGCGAGCAGAAGCGGCACACCGATGAACGGAAGCGCAAACGTCGGATTCATGACGATGGGGACGCCGAAGATCAACGGTTCGTTGACGTTCGCGAACGACGGCAGCAGCGATGCGAGCGCGAGTTTGCGCAAGCGAGCGACGCGCGAGCCCAGCATGAGCAGCGCCAGCGGCAACGTGGCGCCCGATCCGCCGGGGAAGAAAAACGTGGCGAGGGCTATCGTGACGATGTGCGGCGGCAGCTGATGATGGATGAAGGCCTGACTGTTCTGATCGAGCGCGTGGAGATAGATCGGCGTGACGATGGCCGATAGGAATGCCGGTCCGTGCACGCCGGCGCACCAAAGCAGCGTCTGCAGCGCGACGACGACCAGCAGACCCGGCAAGGTATCGCCGACCGCCACCAGCGGTCTGATGAGCGGAAGCAAGAGGCCGCCCAGACTTATGCCGGCGGCGGCGAGCAAGCCGAAGACGGCAACGGTCGCGATTGCGGCCGCGGCGATGCCGGCCATCGCTGGCAGCCTTCTGCATGCGATCCGCAGCGCTTCGCCGGTGAGCATTGCAACGATCAGTCCCAAGAATATGCTCGTCGAGGAGATCTGCGCGATAGCCAACCACGGCTGAGCGCGCGAGTCCGTGGGAAGCGAGAGGTAAAATGCGATCAAGCTAAGCGCGACGGCCGCGACGCGGTTGTAGCGGAAGGTTCGCGCGAGCCGCTCGGCGAGAAAGGCCGCCAGAGCCACGCCCATGACGCCGAAGCCCACGTGGTACGCCGCGAAGAAGCGGCTGGCCGGATCCGGATCGGATTGGTAGAAATATGCTGCGATGCTCGCGACTAGCAGGGCGACGAATGCGGGCCCGATCGCCTCTCGAACTGCCGCCATATGCGGCTCTTCGGCTGCGCGGCGAAGCGCGGGGAAAAAGCGCATCTCGAGCGCGGCGATCGTCCGCTCGAAACCGCCGCTCGGGGCGTGCTGCAAAGGTTACCGGCCCTACGAAGCGCCGGACGCGGGCACGGCCGACCTGGCGCGGCGTCGCGCTGCGGCATGCTCCACGAACGAGCGAAAGATCCGGCGGCTCGGCTCATCGCGGCCGACCAGCTCTTCCGGGTGCCACTGGACAGCGACGAAAAATGGATGGCCATCGTCGGCCTCGATGCCTTCGATCGTGCCGTCACGCGCGCGCGCAACCACCCGAAGTCCATAGGCGACGCGCCGCAACGCCTGATGGTGCATCGAGTTCGTCTCGATGCAGACGCCATCCACGATCTCTGCGAGTTTCGAGTTGGTATGGATGTCGACGGGGTGAGTGGTTTCTTGCCGGCCGTGGTCCGGCGTTTGCTGATGCTGCACGATCTGATGGTTGGGCGATTCGTACAGGTCTTCGATATCTTCGTACAACGTGCCGCCGAACGCGACGTTGACCACTTGACAGCCCCGGCAAATCGCAAGCGTCGGAATCTTGGCCCTTTTCGCGTAGCGGGCGGCCCCGAGCTCCAAACCGTCGCGATCGGCCGACGAGACGAACACGGTCGGATGCGGCCGTCCGCCGTATTCGTCGGGCGGCAAGTCCGGACCGCCGGGCAACAGCAGTCCGTCGTAGGCCTCGACGATTGCCGGAATCTGATCCTCGGTGAATGTGCCGTAGAGGAGCGTGGGCTCGCCGCCGGCTTGTTCTACTGCTTGGCGGTAGGTGGCCCAGTGGTCACGGACCGACACTTCATCCGCGCCGACCGTGATCGCGATTCTAGGCTTCATCGCGACGATGTTTCAACTTTGCGCTGCGAGGACCCCTCGGGTCTGTGTAGGAGGGCAAGCTCGTACTAGGGCAAGCATCGCTTGCCCAATTGGGTGAGCGCTGCTCACCCTAATACGGGTTGCTCACCCTCCTACGAAAAAGGGCAAGCGATGCTTGCCCTCCTACATTTTCGCTCGCGCGTGCTACGAAAGCTTGCGGATGACCGCCGTTACTTTGCCCAGGATCTTGGCTTTGGTGGTATAGACCGGTTCCATGAATTTGTTCTCGGGCTGCAGTCTGACGCGGTTGCCTTCGAGGTAGAACGTCTTGAGGGTGGCTTCCCATTCGCCGCCTTGCGAATCGTCGGGATATGCGACCACGATATCGCCGTTATTGGCGACCGGTTGCGGGTTGACCACGACGAGATCGCCGTCGAGGATGGCGGCATCCACCATGGAGTCGCCCTTCACGCGAAGCATGAATGATCCGGAATTCTTGACGAAGGTGGCGGGCACGGTAAAGCGCTCTTCGACGTTTTGAATGGCGTCGTAGTTCCAGCCCGCGGCCACTCGGCCGACCACCGGCAGCGACAGCGTTTCTTCATGGGATTCGTTGCCGGAGACGAGCGCTCGCGGCTTGGTGGGATCGCGCTTGATGAGCCCCTTCTTCTCGAGGGTGCGCAGATGGCATTGCACCGTGCTGCTCGAGGAGAGGCCCACGCGCTCGCCGATTTCGCGTACCGACGGCGGGTAACCGTGTTCGCGACGAAAATCGCGGATGACATCTAGGATGGATTGCTGGCGCGGCGTCGTCTTGCGATCCACTGCGATTACCGCCTTTATCCAATGCTCTTCGAGAGAGGCAAATTAGGGTGACGATACTGTACGGCGGCCGATAGCTCGACCGTCGCGCAAAGTGAATCGTACCATAGGGGCTCAAAAATTGCAAACGTTTGTTCGAAAAAATCTTGACACTGAGGGCACCCGGCGCTAAGATGAACCTGTCAAACATACGTTCGACCGCGTCCCGACCGAGAGGACAAGCCCCATGCTACGAACCTACCGCGCCTCGCGAGCCACATTGATTCCCGTCATCCAATTGCTGTCCTTAGTCATCGTGTTCGCATTGCCGGTCGTCTGGGGCGCTCACGTCTACACGTCCACGCCGTCGCGCTACGATCGCGTCACGGTCCGTCAGGGCGACACGGTTTGGAGCATCGTCGCAAAGCGCGCCGGCCCAGGCAGCGACGTCGCGGAGGCGGCCTATACGGTCGCGCAGGTCAACCATCTCACCGCGAAGAGCAGGCTTCAACCCGGCCAGGTGCTCCTGATACCGCGATAGGCTCGGCTTGAGTTCAAGCGGTGAGCTACGGCTCGCCGCTTTTTTTGTGGAAGCGGCGTTTGACCGTACCGGACCTGTATGTTATCCTACTGAGGTGCCTTTTTACGACGGCGAAGCGGCTCGCACGATGCGGGCTGCGGCCGTACGCGAATTCGGAAGGAGTCTATCAAACCGTGGCACTCAATAGGGATCGCAAGACTGCGGTCATCGATAAACATCAGCGCAAAAAAGATGACACCGGTTCACCCGAAGTCCAGATCGCTCTCTTAACCGAATCAATCAACGAGCTGACCGGTCACTTCAAGATCCATAAGAAGGACCACGCGAGCCGCCGCGGGCTGCTCAAAAAGGTGGGTAAACGCCGAAGTCTGCTGCGTTATCTTGAAAAAAGCGATCTCGATCGATATCGCGCGATCGTCGCGAAACTAGGATTGCGCCACTAGCTACTAACCATTTATGCGATCGAAGCGCGCCGGTCGGATCGCACCGGTGCGCTTTGCGCGTCCAGGGATGTTCGACGATCTTTAAGAACATCGGATTGTCGAAATATCGAGATTAAATCAATAAGAATCTAGGAGGAACTCCCTTTTGCCAGAGTCCGTCAGCATGGAGCTGGGCGGGCGCACGCTCACCATCGAAACCGGTGAACTTGCGCGCCAGGCCAGCGGCTCCGCATTTGTTCGTTATGGCGACACCTGTATTCTCGCGGCCGCCACCGCAAGCGCAAATCCGCGCGAGGGCATCGATTTCTTCCCCCTCACCTGCGACTACGAAGAGCGGATGTACGCCGCCGGTAAGATCCCGGGCGGCTTCATCAAGCGCGAAGGCCGGCCGTCCGAAAAGGCCACCCTCACCGCCCGGTTGATCGACCGGCCGATCAGGCCGCTGTTCCCGGAAGGATTCCGCAACGATATCCACGTCATCTGCACGGTGCTCTCGGTCGATCCTGAAGTCGACCCCGATGTCGTCGCGATGATCGGCGCGGGCGCCGCGCTCGCGGTCTCCGACATCCCCTTCGATTTCAACGTCTCCGCTGTGCGCGTCGGCATCGTCGACGGCCAGTATGTCGTCAACCCCGCAAAGTCGATCCTCGAATCGAGCACGCTCGACATGATCGTGGCCGGAACGGCCGATGCGGTCATGATGGTCGAAGGCGGCGCGAAAGAAATCTCAGAGGAGCAGATGCTCGGCGCCGTCGCGTTTGGGCACGAGCGCATCAAAGAACTGGTGCGGTTGATCAACGACCTTGCGCGGCGCGCCGGCAAGCCGAAGCGTAAGTTCAAGTTATTCGTGCCGTCGCCATCCATGCACAGCTTTGTCGACGACAGGTTCGGCGCGGATATCGCGAGCGCCATGCGCATCACCGGCAAGATAGAGCGCGAGCGCGCCTTCGAGCAGATCACGCGCGACGAAGCGAAGCGACGGATCGTCGGGCATATGCTCGAGTCGGAATTGCGTCCGCAGCTCGAAGATCCGAAGAATCAGGACTTCAACAAGTGCGTCAAGGCGCGCGAAGAGGATGAGCTTCGAACGATGGTGGTCGATGAGGGCATCCGGCCCGATGGACGCCGTCTGGACGAGATCCGGACAATCACCTGCCGCACCAGCGTCGTGCCTCGCACGCACGGCTCGGGACTGTTCACGCGCGGCGAAACGCAGATATTCACGGCCGCAACGCTCGGGTCCATCTCCGACGAGCAGCGAATCGACGGACTCGGCCCGCAAACGTTCAAGCGCTACATGCACCACTACAACTTCCCGCCGTTCTCCGTCGGCGAGACGCGTCCGATGCGTGGCCCGGGGCGACGTGAGATCGGCCACGGCCACCTTGCGGAGCGCGCGCTGGTTCCGCTGCTTCCGCCGCCGGATCAGTTCCCATATACCCTACGCCTCGTTTCAGAGACGTTTGAGAGCAACGGTTCATCGTCCATGGGCTCCGTCTGCGCGAGCACGTTAGCGCTGATGGACGCCGGTGTGCCGCTTCCCAAACACGTCGGCGGCATCGCCATGGGGCTCATCCTCAAGGGCGGGCGCGCCGGCATCTTGTCCGACATCCAAGGTCTTGAAGACGCGCTGGGCGAGATGGACTTCAAGGTGGCAGGCACCGTCGACGGCATCACGGCCGTGCAGATGGACATCAAGGTGCAGGGCATCACCATCGAAACGATGCGAGACGCGATGGCCCAGGCGCGTGAGGGCCGGCTGCACATCATCGGCAAGTTGCGGGAGACGATCGCTGCGCCGCGGCGCGGTCTTTCGGCATTCGCGCCCCGCATGTACGTGCTGGAGATCAACCCAGAGAAGATCAAAGACGTCATCGGGCCAGGCGGCAAGATCATCAACAAGATCGTCGCCGACACGGGCGTCAAGATCGACATCGAGAACGATGGCCGCGTGTTCATCGCTGCGCCCGACGGCGAGAGCGGCGAGAAGGCCAAGAAGATCGTGGAAGATCTTGTTCGCGACGTCGAAATCGGCGCGGTCTACACGGGCGTGGTCAAGCGGATCATGAACTTCGGCGCGTTCGTCCAGATCTTGCCGGGCAAAGAGGGTCTCGTCCACATCTCGCAGTTAGCCGCTCACCGCGTCAACCGCGTCGAGGACGAAGTGAATCTCGGCGATACGCTCACCGTCAAGGTGCGCGAGATCGACAGCCAAGGACGTGTGAATCTCTCGCGCGTGCTCACCGGCGACAACTCCAACAACTAAGCGTTTGGCCGAAGATAATGTAGGGCCGGCCTTTATGGCCGGCCATTTTTTTTAGTATGATTGAGTCCCGTAGCAGTAGGTTCAGCCGCGCCCACCCTACAATCCGTTCGACTATGACAACGCGGAACATGATGGCACGAGCGTTACTAGTCATTCTGCCGGCGCTTGTCGCATGCGCGCCGAAGGCCCAAGCGCCGCCCCAATGCTGTGCCACCCTCGGCTACAATCGCACCGAGGTGGAATCGGTGCTCGGCAAGCCAAGTCCGCCGCAACCGTCGAAGTATCACGCGCTGCCGTCGCCTCCGCCGGGTGCTTCGATCTACACCACGGAGCACGCGTATCTCACGGTGACGTATTTCGGTATGACGCCGGCGGTCGCGCAGCACTTCTCGCTGGACTTCTTCGAGGGCAAAGACCCGGCGGCGGGATTCAAATTCGCTGCGGCCTATCTGCCGGACGACGCCAAGGATATCGCCCACGCGGTCGGTGCGAAGTATCAGATCAGGTTGTTCAAGAGCGACCAATTGGCGCGCACGCTGCCGGCGAGCGGCGGCAAGATCTTCGTAGAATGCGCCGGCCCGAATCCAACCCTCGAATGCGACACGATGGAGATCGGCGCCGGCAACCCGTAGCGTTCGTGGTTGTAGGGCCGATGTTTATCATCGGCCGGCCGGAAAGGCCGGCCCTACAAAATGGGCTACAGCAGCCCGGCGGCGCGCTGCAGTGCGGTCAACGCGATGCGAAGGTTCGCCTGTGCGTTCACGTAGTCGGTGCGGGCTTGAGCGTCGTCAAGCAACGCATCGGCCAGCTCGAGCGACGTCCCAACGCCGGATTTGAAACGGATCTGGCTGACACGCAGACTTTCGTCGGCGGCATCCTGCCCGGCTTTATTTGCGCCGACTTGTGCCTGCGCGGCGGTGTAGTTGAAATACGCTTGCCTGACCTCCAAGTCGATCCCGTTGCTCAATTGCTTGAGGTTGATCTTCGCCTTTTCGACATCGGCGTTGGCTTCGGCTACTTTGCCGTGCGTGAGCCCGCCGTCGAAGAGCTTCCAGGTCACGGCTAGGGTCTCGGAGAGCTGCGGCTGCGGAACATTTTCGAAATTCGGTTTGCTGCTCGCATCGGCGACCTGGACCGTGATGAACGGCAGCGCGCCCGAACGCGCCGCCTTGACTGCGGCGGCGGCGATGTCGACCGCGGCCCGTGCAGCGCCGAGCTCGTAGCGATGCCCGGTGGCATCGGCGAGCACGTCGCTAAGCGCGAACGACGGCGTGGCCGCGGCGAGTTCTTCCGTCGGGTCTATCTGACTGCCGAGATTGACGTTGAGCAGATTTGCCAGCGCGGCGTTTGCAAGTGACGCGGCGGCGCCGGCCTGGATGTCGCGGACTTGCGCGTTCGTAAGCGCGACTTGCTGCCGCAACACATCGGCCTTCGCAAGCGTTCCGGCGCTGAGTCCATCGTTGGCAGTTTTGAGATTCTCTTTGGCGACCGCGACGGTTTGATCCGCGATGGCGGTTCCGCGCTGGGCTTCGATGAGTTGGAAATACGCGTTGGTGACGTCGCGGATGACGGTGGCACGCTGCGCCGCGTAATCGCTTTGCGCTGCGGAGAGTCCGGCGGCGGCTTGACCGATGGCGGCCTGAACCGCGCCGCCGCTGTACAACGCGTATTGCAGCGTCGCGTCCACGTTATTGAGATTGGTCGCCGAGAAGAAAATTGGTTTGGTCACCAGTTTGCCGCCCGGCCCAGGCGCTTGAAAATTGAAGAATGCCGGATTTTGCGTGTGCACGAATGAATAGTCGGCCGACAGCTTCGGAACGCGGCCCGCTCCGGCTTGGATCACGCGCGCTTGCGCCGCGCTCACGTCCTGCGCGGAAGCCTGATACGAAAGATTGTTGGCAAGCGCGAGCTGCAAAGCGTCCGCGAGCGAAAGCGAAGTCCGGGTCGTGGACGCTGTTTGGGGTTGATCGACGTTCGTCTGGCCTGCCTGCGCCGCAGGGCTCGCCAGGAAAATCGCGCCGCAAATCGCTGCGGCAGCCGAGAAACTAGTAACGCGCACGGTTTGGCGACCTTTCAAAAGGCGGCCGTCGTATCGCGCCACTTACGCGGCCGATACGACCTGCGGCCGGATCGGGTGATACTTGAACACTCGCGACAAGGCGGTGACTTCGAACACGCGTCTGACCGATTCGTTGGCGGCGATCACACGCACATCACCACCGACATCGCGCACCGCGCGCAGCAGCCCGATTATGGCTGCGAGGCCGCCCGAGTCGACAAGATGCACGTTACTGAGATCGAGTGCGAAACTCTTCGGCTCGCCTGCCATAAGTTTTACGAGGCGGTTGCGCACGACGCGGCCGGTTGCCGCGTCGAGATCTCCCTCGACGACGGCGACGGTCTCGCCCGGTTCGATCGAATCAAAAGTGCGGATGTCGATGCCCATATTTCTCTCTCCAGACGTTGTTGCTTGCCGCAACCGGTACACGAGTTAACTATTTCCACGTATATTGTTAACTGCTTCACCATATCCTACCTAACAGTTAGTGAGGAAACTAAAATCCCGTGCAACGGGACGAAAAGGCCGTTCCTGAGACCCGTTGGCTCGCGTTCAATCGTTCGCACGGTCAATCGATAGCGCCGGTCGTGCGCGAGCGTCTATTCACCCGCCGCGCAACGGCCGGATCTGTGGTTCGCGTCGATGCGGCAGAGGCCGTGAACGCATTCATGCGCCGCGTCCGGCGGTTCGGTGACAAGCGAACTGAAGCCATGGCTTTGAGAGAGCCGGCGAAATTCGAACGAGCGCGATTTTCTGCGCCGCACGCGTCAATTCGCATTGACGAAATGTTCGAGCTGATGTCCGCGACGCCGCTCGTCAAAGTGATTGATTCAGTGCGACGGCCGCTAGAATTTGCACGCGAGGCTTTCCATGCGCGGCATGAGAACGAGCGAAGCCGTGTACGCCAATCTTCGGGAATTCGTCGATCGACTGAGGCGTGACGGCGAGCTGCGCGAAATTCCCGTCCAAGTCGATCCTTATCTCGAAATCTCGGAGGTCGCGGACCGCTGCGTCAAGAGCGCCGATGGCGGGCCCGCACTGCTGTTCAGCGATGTGAAGGGCTCGCGCTTTCCGGTTCTGATCAACGCGTTGGCAAGCGAACGGCGGATGGCTCGCTCGCTGGGCTTGAACAACCTCGAGGAACTCGAAGCCAAAGTCGGAGCGCTGCTCAAGTTCGTGCAGTCCGGCGCGACGTCCGACAAACTTGGAATGCTCCTAGGCCTCAAAGACCTCGCCGGAATTTTCCCAAAGACGGTCCGTTCGGGTCCATGCCAGGACGTCGTCCTGCAAGGTGACGATGTCGACCTCGGCTTGCTGCCGGTCATCACGTGTTGGCCGCTGGACGGCGGACCATTCATCACGCTTCCATTGGTCATCACGAAAGATCCGAAATCGGGCGCGCAAAACGTCGGCGTCTACCGCATGCAGGTCTACGACCGCAACACCACCGGCATGCATTGGCAGCGGCACAAACACGGACGCGAACACCAAGAAGCAGCGGGCGCCGGCGCGCGGATGCCGGTTGCGGTGGCGATCGGCACGGACCCGGCGATGTTATACGCGGCCACCGCACCTCTGCCAGCCGGCATTGACGAGGCGGTGTTGGCCGGCTTCCTGCGCGGTCACGGCGTACCGATGGTCCAATGCCGCACGGTGGATCTTAAAGTGCCGGCAGAGTCGGAATTCGTGCTCGAAGGGTACGTCGACAACGCGGAGCTGCGCCGAGAAGGACCGTTCGGCGATCATACCGGCGTCTATTCGCTCGCCGACGACTACCCGGTCTTCCACGTCACCTGCATGACCCATCGCAAGAATCCGATCTACTGGACCACCATCGTCGGCAAACCGCCGATGGAGGACGAGTGGCTCGGCAAAGCCACAGAACGTTTCTTCCTGCCGCTGCTGCGTCAGATGGTGCCCGAGATCACCGATTACAATCTGCCCGTCGAAGGAGGCTTTCACAATCTCGCCATCGTCTCGATCAAAAAGCGCTACCCTGGCCAAGCCAAGAAGGTGATGTATGCGTTGTGGGGCCTCGGCCACATGATGATGCTCACGCGAAATATTCTGGTGGTCGATGCCGATGTCGACGTGCAAAACGTGCGCGACGTCGCGTGGGTCGCGCTCAACAACGTCGACGCCGGCCGCGATCTCGTTTTCGCGCCCGGCCCGGTGGACGTGCTCGATCATGCTGGACCGCTGCCCTTGCTCGGCACGAAGCTTGGCATCGACGCCACGCGCAAGACCGCCGAAGAGGGTTATCAGCGAGAGTGGCCGCCCGACATCGTCATGTCGGACGATGTCAAAGTACTGGTGGCGCGCCGCTGGGCCGAATACGGTTTGTCCAGTCTCGCCGATCGATGACGGCGATGCTCCGCACATTTCTGCAAGAGATCAAAATCGAGCACACGCTGTTCGCGCTGCCGTTCGCTTACGTCGGCGCGCTTCTCGCCTACGGCGGCGTGCCGCCGTGGCATAGCATCGCGTGGATCACCGTCGCCGTTTTCGGCGGACGAACGGCGGCGATGGCGGCGAACCGTCTGATCGATGCGCGCATGGACGCGAAGAATCCGCGCACCGCGCGCCGCGCGTTGGCGACCGGCGAACTTTCGCCGTCGGTGATGATATGGGCTATCGCGATCAGCCTCGTCGCGCTCGCCATCGCTGCGTTCGAACTTAACCCGCTCTGTTTTGCCCTCGTTCCACTGGCCGCGGTCGGATTGATCGTGTATCCGTACGTCAAACGCGTCTCGTGGGGCGTGCATTTCTTCCTTGGCGCAGTGGACGCGCTCGCTCCGCTCGGCGCATGGATCGCGATCACGGGCCGATTCGAAGCCGGCGCCTGGCTGCTGTTCGCCGCAGTCACGCTCTGGGTCGCAGGGTTCGACATCCTGTACGCGCTCATGGATCGAGATTTCGACCTCCGCGAGGGGATCGCGTCCGTTCCTGCGCGCTTCGGCGAAGGGAGCGGACGCCTTCTGCCGCAACTGTTGCATCTCGGAGTCGTCGCGGCGCTCGCCTGGTTAGGAGTCGCGACCGGCGCGCATGGATGGTATTGGGTGGGAGTCGCATCCGCCGGCGCGCTGCTGGCCTTCGAATTCTCACTGCTACGCACGAGCGGCGACGTCTTTTCGCTCAATGCCGCCGTCTTCAACGCCAACATGCTCTTCTCGGTCGTCTTCATGTGCACTACCTTTGCCTCGCTCGTCACCGGAGTATCCGCCCATGCCGCTTTCATCCCGTAGATCCGCCATCGCGGCCGCCCTTGCCGCCGCCGCCCTTATCATACGGTCGTCGGCTCCAGCAGGCGCCGATTTCCCGCCCTACGCGAAGGTCGTGTCGATCGTCATCGTAGCACCGCTTTCCGGGTCCGACAAACAATTCGGCATCGATCTATCCAACGGCGTGCAGCAAGCGGTCGACGAGGCGAACGACGCGCGCGGCATCGCGGACTACGGATGGGTGATGCATAGCTTCGACGATCAAGCCGATCCCGGCATCGCACAGCAGCAGGCGCAATTCGCCTTGGTCGATCCGAGCACGGCGTTCATCATCGGCCACATCGGCGGTCAGGAGACCGCGCTTTCGCTGCCGACCTACCATCAAGCTGAAGTGCCGGTCATCATCCCGACGTCGCCGTTCGCCGCGCTCACGCAGACCGGATACGACAATGTGTTCCGGCTTTGCCCGACCGACGTCAGCGAGGGTCGCAGCGATGCCCGCTACGCCGATCGCACGCTCAGCGCAAAGCGGATCGCGGTCGTGTACGAGCAAAACGACTACGGCGCCGACGCCGGTCAAGGATTCGTCAACTACACCGCTGCGAGCAACGTGACGGAAAAAGATTTTCCGCTGGATGTCGAGTTCAAGAATCTGAAGACCCAGGTGGCCGCGCTGAAAGATTGGGCGCCCGATCTCGTGTTCTTGAGCGGGGTCGGAAGCGATATGATCCGCGTCATTCCATCGCTCCGCACCGCGGGCGTCACCGTGCCGCTCCTTGCCACGCAGGGATTTTACAGCGATTCACTGCTCAAATCACTCGGCGACAATGCCGAAGGCATCACGGTGAGCTCGTGCGTGCCGCCCGTCCAATTCATGCCGACGGCGAATAACTTCGTCACGCAATTCCAATCGCGGTATGGCCGGCTGTCGTCGTACGCTCTATTCGGCTACGTCGCAGCGCAGATCGCCATCCAATCCACGAAGTTCGCCACTTCGGTCGAGCATCGCGCGGTGGATCGCGCGCTCGCCACCCATTCGTTCAACACGATTCTGGGCCAGATACAATTCCAACCGTCGGGCGACGTGCTCGGCGCCGATGTCTACTTTTACCAGTATAAAAAGGGTGCTTTTACGTATCTCTCATCGGCGTATCCCAATCCGCTGATCGTTCACTGATGAAAGGGCCGACCTTAAAGGTCGGCCCTTTCATCAGTTGTACTAGGGCAAGCATCGCTTGCCCATCGATCAGTTCTTGATGCCGATGATCTTTTTAAGGCCGGGTGCACTGCCTGGCACCACTTCGAGCAAGCCGAAACGGGCGGTGGTCATCGCTTCGCGGATCGCGGCGTCGGTGAAGTAGCGCCGGCAGCGCGCGATTTCGAAGATCTTGCCGTCGGTCGGCACGACGTAGTGGCGGATCACTTCGGCGGACGCATCCGCGTCGTAAAGCCGCTCTTCCAACTGCAGATTCGGCACGTCCGTGAACAACGATGATTCCGCTTGAACGAACTGCCATGCGCGGACATCGCCCGCCGCGCTCGCGGCGTCGGCGAACTCGATGGCGGCTCTGCCGCCCGAGACGAGCGCGCGTTCGACAACGGCCAGCAGGCGGTTGCAATCGGCCGGCGCGAAATCGGACAGGCCGCCGCAGGTGAGGTAAGCGCCGTCGTATGCATCTTCGATGGCGAGATCGCAAACATCTAGTTCGCGAAAGTCGACGGCAAGACCGAGGTTCTTGGCGGTTTCGCGCGCGAGCGCCACGGCCCCGGGTCCGATGTCGATGCCGGTCATCCGGAATCCGCGCAACGCCATCCCCACGGCGTGCCTGCCGTTGCCTGCGCAAAGGTCGAGGATGCGCGCTTTAGGTTTGGCCTGCAACGCCGAGATGAGCGATTCTACTTCTTCGCCGGTCTCGTTCATGCCGATCTGCTGCGCGTAGTCGGCACGGCGCACGTAGCGTTTGCTGAAGTCGGGATCGCTCCATGGATATGTCGTCGCATCGACCCAAGGAGTGGGGCGCTCTTTGCGATCTGCGATTGCGCGGACCAGCGCTTCGAGCGGCCCGAATTGGTTGCGAACGTCGACAGCCATCGTAGTGGAATCTCCTAGCGTAGCGACGGTCCCATGCTTGCGCCATCGATGCGCGAGAACCGTTCATCTACTATTAGGGTTCGGCGCTTCCGCCGTCGCACCGCAGGCGCGCCTTGCTGATTTTATGTGACGCAGCGCACATCGGCCCGATATCCCGCGAGCGTCAGCTCTGTTTGAAGCGCTCGATCAGGATGTCGATGACCCCGTTCATCGTATATTCGCGCGGCACAAGCGTCACGGGAATGCCCGCGTGGCGCGCCTCGCCCTCGGTGACGGGGCCGATGCAGGCGATGATCTTCGGCGCCAAGGTCGATGCCGTCGCCGCGCCGAGACCCAAGCGAAGACTGCGCGCGGCACTGCCGGATGCTATTACTATCACGTCCGCATCCCGAATTGCGGCGCCGATATCGTCGGGCGGCGCTTCAATCGTCGCATAGGCCGCCACGGTCTCCACCGCGCAGCCTGCGCCCGCAAGCGATTCAAGAGCGTCCGGCCGCCCATCCAAAGCTTGGACGAGCAGCGCTCGTTCGCCGGATTTCATGACCGTCGCGAGCGTTTCGCCAAGTGCGGCGCCGGTGTGCGAAGCCGGTATGAGCTCTGGGGAGCGGCCGAATGCGGCGCGTATCGCCCGCGCCGTCGCCGGCCCGACCGCGGCGAATTTCGACGTCGACGCTTTGCCTGAGCCGCGTTCGCGTGCGAACGCTTCAACGCCGTGCACGCTCGTGAACGCGATCCAGTCGAAATCCGTTCGCGCTGCGGCCGCGGTGAGCGCGCGTTCATCGGGTGGAGGAACTATCCGGATCAGTGGTATTTCGCGGACGAGCGCGCCGAGATCGCGCAGGCGGTCGATGTCCTTATGCCCGGCCGCCGGCGCCCGCGTCAGCAACACGCGCACACCGGTCAGCGGCTTTGCGTTATTCTCCGTGCCGCTTCGCGACCGGCGCGAGCGTTTCGCGCAGATCACGCTCGAGATCGCGATGCAAACCGTCTACGTCGAGCAAGCTCTGCAGCGCGTCGGTCTCGAAAACGTCTTGCGAGCGATCGGCGATCGTCTCTCGCAAATGCGTCACCGGCGCGTGGAGCAGCCGGTTGACGATCGCTTGGCTCGCGGACTCGATGAGCTCGCGATCGCGATCGCTCAAGCTTCCAAGATTCGCGAACAGCTTCTCGATTTCTGCCGCGCGGACGGCTTCGGCGCGCCTTCTAAGGTCGGCGATGAGCGGCGCCGCCGCTCGGGAAACATACCAGCGGGTATAAGCCGCCACGCTTGCGGCGACGATCGCTTCGACGGCGGGTATCTCCTCACGGCGTCTTTCGATGTGGCCCGCAACGATTTGCCGCAGATCGGCCAGTTCGTAGATCGTCACCGCGGCGATGTCGCGAGCTGCCATTTCGACGTCGCGCGGCGTGGCCACGTCGATGACGAGCAGCGGCTGTCCGACCCGCGAACGCACGGCCGCCCTGATCGCGTCCGCGGAGATCACCGGCGCGCCCGCGCCGACGGCGGATATCACCAGATCCACATTCGCGAGCAGCGCGGGCACGTCGTCGAGCCCGGCGCCGTCGGCGCCGATTTCGTGAGCGAGCTGTTTTGCTTTGGCCACGGTGCGGTTGGCGATCACAAGCGAAGCGGCGCCGCGGGCGGCCAAGTGGCGCGCGACGATGCCGCCCATCTTCCCGGCTCCCACAACAAGCACGCGCGCCGCCCGGATATCCCAATGCCGCGCTGCGAGCTCGACCGCCGCAGATCCGAGCGAAACGGCGTCGTGGCCTATCGCGGTCTCGGTGCGAGCACGCTTTCCCGTCTCGAGCGCTTTGCGGAAAAGATGATGGAGGTTGCTGCCTGCAGTGCCTGCGAGTTCCGCCGCTCTCAGCGCATCTTTTACTTGCGCGAGTATCTCTGCCTCGCCGACGAGCATGGAATCGAGACCGCTCGCGACCTTGAAGAGTTGTTCGACCGCTTCGGCGCCGAGCATCGTGTACAGATATTTGTCGAAGTCGTCGACGCGCATCGATCGATACGTCGTCAGGAATTCCTTGAGCTGAGCCACGCCGTTCTCGAAGTCGCCGACATCGGCGTAGATCTCGAGACGGTTGCACGTGGAGACGATCGCCGCTTCGCGGACCTCAGGGTATTCGTGAAGCACACCGAGCGCCTCGATGATGCGCCCGGGAGGAAAAGCGTGGCGGTCGCGCACGTCCGGCGGCGCGGTTCGATGACTCAGTCCGAGGACGACGATCGGCAAAGTACGTCAAGCGTTCTCGCGGCGCAGCGGCAAACCTCGCACCGTAACCCGGGACAATAAGACTATTCGCGGACGCCGCGCTTCAAGTGGTGCGTCAGGATCGAGAGTTCGGATGCGAGATCGATCGTGCGCACGGCCACCCGCGCCGGCAATTTCAGCGTGGTTGGCGCGAAGTTGAGGATCGCGCCGATGCCGCAGCGAGCCAGCCGATCCGCGACGAGTTGGGCGGCAGTGGACGGCACCGTCACGATGCCCATGCTGCATTCGAGCGCCGGCAGAACCTTCTCGAGGTCGTCGGCATGGCTGATGCGCACGCCATGCCAACGCGATCCGACGAGCGCCGCGTCGGTGTCGAAAATGCCGCCGATGTGAAATTTCTCTTCGCGATATTCGAGGAACGTCGCAAGGGCGTGGCCGAGATAGCCGAATCCCACGATGACGATGCGCCAATCGCGGTCGAGCCCGAGCAGGCGCGCCAACTTGCGCATGAGCGCGACCACGCCGTAGCCTTGACCGCGCCTGCCAAGAGCGCCAAGGCGCGAAAGATCCTTGCGCACCTGCGTCGACGATATGCCTCGACCGACGCGCAGAGCAAGCTCTTCGGACGTCAACACGGTCACGCCGTCGCGCACGGCGTCCTCCAAGCCGCGATGGTAGAGGAAGAGCCGCGGCAGACTGATGACCTGCACGCCGTCTCCGGACGGTTCGCGGCGGACGGATCGCTTCGTCGCCGGCTTGTGCGCGCGTTTTATCATAGCGATGCGCGCGCTGCGGCGACCGTGCGCGCGATGTCATCCGGGCTGTGCGCGAGCGAGACGAAGGCGGCTTCGAATTGCGACGGCGCCAGATAGACGCCGCGCTCGAGCATGTTATTGAAGAAAGCGGCGAACGACTTGGTGTCCGCCTTTTTAGCGCTCGCAAGATCCGTCACGGGCGTCGCGCTGAAGAAAAAACCCCACAACGACCCGGCATGCGCGGTCTGGACGGAGACGCCGGCGGCGGCGAACGCGTCGCGCCAGCCGCGTTCGAGCAGCGCAGTTTTCGACTCAAGCCGCTCGTAGACGCCCGGTTCGGCAAGTTCGCGCAACTGCGCGATGCCGGCCGCCATCGCGAGCGGGTTGCCCGAGAGCGTGCCCGCCTGGTAGACATCGCCGCTGGGCGCGAGCCGTGTCATTATTTCCCGCCTACCGCCGAACGCGCCGACCGGAAGGCCGGCGCCGATCACCTTGCCCAAGCACGTCAGGTCCGGCACGATGCCGTACACCGCCTGCGCGCCGCCGTACGCCACGCGGAAGCCCGTCATCACTTCGTCGAAGATGAGCAGCGCGCCGGCGCGCGCGGTGATGTCTCGCAGCCCCTGCAGATAACCTTGACCCGGCAGCACCAATCCCATGTTGCCCGCGACAGGTTCGACGATGACGCATGCGATTTGGCCCGGGTTGCTTTCAAATGCAGCTTCGAGCGCGGCGGCATCGTTGTACGGCACGACGATCGTGTCGGCGGCTTGGCTCTTAGACACTCCCGGCGAGTCCGGCACGCCGAGGGTGAGCGCGCCCGATCCCGCGCTGACCAACAACGCGTCGGCGTGACCGTGATAGCAGCCGGCGCACTTCACGATCTTGTCGCGTTTTGTGAACGCGCGCGCCAACCGCAGCGCGCTCATGCACGCCTCGGTGCCTGAGTTGACGAAGCGCACGAGCTCGATCGAAGGCATGGCCTTCGTCACGAGTTCGGCTAGCTCGACTTCGAATGCGGTGGGCGCGCCGAACGAGGTGCCCATGCGCGCGGCCCGCTCGATCGCTGCGACCACGGCTTCGTGCGCGTGCCCGAGGATGAGCGGCCCCCACGAGCCCACGTAGTCGATGTACTCATTTCCATCGACGTCGTAGATCCGCGAACCTTCGCCGCGGGCGATGAAGCGCGGCGTGCCTCCAACCGCTGCGAACGCACGCACCGGCGAATTGACGCCGCCGGGGATGACGCGCCGCGCCGCCGCGAACAACTCAGTCGATCGTGGGGTGTTCATGTTCTCCGATCGCGAGCGGCCGATGCGCTTCGCAGGCTTTCGTAGTCGCGGGGCGTGTTGACGTTGGCCAACGCTGGCTCATCTTCCGGCACGATCGGGTAGTAAACGGTGCGCAAGCCGTCGAGCGCAGCAGTGACATTGCGGCGGCCGTTCGCGAGTGCGATGCGCGCCGCCGCCAGCCACGGCGCGGCCTTATACAATGCGGCCAAAGGCTCGAGCGTGCCGTCGGCATGCGCCGGAACGATCGCGTCGGGCCAAACTGCCGCTTGCGCCGCTGCGACAACGCGCGCGACGAAGGCGGCGTCGATTCCCGGCATGTCGCCTGCGGCTGCGAAGAAGTACGGCGTGTTCACGGCCGAGGCGCATGAGGCGAGCGCCGCGAGCGGGCCTTCGCCTGGGCGGTCGTCGTAGACGACCGGCACGTCGAGTTGAGCGGCGATCTCGGCCGGCAAGAGGCCGTTGGCGGACACGATGCACGGATCACCCGTTGCCGAAAGCGCGCGCACCACGCGAACGAGCATCGGCTCGCCGTTTACGGGCAACGCGAGCTTGCCGGGCAAGCGCGTGGCAGCGCCGCCGGCGAGCACGATGATGGTGACGCGCTTTTCAGCGCCGGGCGCGTCGAGCGGCATAGGCGCGCGCGAAATAGGTCACGATGATATCGGCGCCGGCGCGTTTGAAGGCGACGAGCAATTCGTCCACGGTGCGCTCTTCTTCGAGGTATCCTTTCGCCACCGCAGCCTTGACCATCGCGTATTCGCCGCTGACGTTGTAGACGGCGAGCGGCAAGAGCACCGCGTCGCGCACCGCACGCACCACATCCAAATACGCCATCGCCGGCTTTATCATGATGACGTCTGCGCCTTCTTCGGCGTCGAGCTGCGCTTCTTTCACCGCCTCGAGCACGTTGGACGGATCCATTTGGTGCGTGCGGCGGTCGCCGAACGCCGGCGTCGAATCCACCGCCTCCCGGAATGGGCCGTAAAACGCGGATGCGTACTTGACGGCGTACGACATCACGCCGGTGGCGGCAAAACCGGCTCCGTCGAGCGCCGAGCGGATCGCGCCAACGCGGCCGTCCATCATATCTGAGGGCGCAACGAAGTCGGCGCCGCATTTCGCATACGAGAGCGCGCCGCGAGCGAGCAGCTCCACGCTGCGGTCGTTGTCGATGTGGCCATCGTCGTCCACGATCCCGCAGTGACCGTGCGACGTGTACTCGCACGCGCACAGATCGGCTGCGACGAGTAGCTCCGGGCATGCGCGCTTGATGCCTTCGATCGCGAGCTGCACGGGGCCGTCGGGCTTGTCGAGCCACGACGCCGCTTCGTCTTTGGACGGTGGCAGTCCGAACAAGAGCACGGCGGGGATGCCAAGCGCGGCTGCGGCTTTTGCATCTTCCACGACTGAGTCGACCGATTGATGATACACGCCGGGCATCGATTTGATTTCCGTGCGTACGCCGGAGCCGGGCACGACGAACAGCGGCTCGACAAGATCGTCGACGCTGACCGAGTGTTCGGCGACCATTCGCCGAAGGGTCGCTGTGGAACGCAGCCTGCGCGGGCGGATCGGAAGCTTCACGCTTTTTTGGTCTCCGCCGCTCTGCACAGTGCGAGGATGTCGCGGCCGCCGGCGTCGAGCATTTCGTCGGCAGCCATCTCGGCGCGCGCCGTTCCCACCTCTGCATCGCACGCGAAAGTCCGGCGAAGCCAAACGTCGCCGCCCGGCGATCCGACGAACGCGGACATGGTCGCGTGTCCATTGTCAATCGATGCGTACGCGCCGATCGGCATGAGACAGCCGCCGCCCATCTGCCGCAAGAACGAGCGCTCCATCGTGGTCGCGATCGCCGTCGGGGCATGCTGCAGTGGCGCAAGCAAATCCGCAACGCGTTTGTCGCCGGTCCGATGCTGGACGAAGATCGCGCCTTGCCCGGGCGCGGGAACGAACGTAGCCGGATCGAGCGGCGAACCACCGCCGACGGATCCGAGAAGGCCTATCCGGTCCATGCCGGCGACGGCGAGCACGGCGGCATCGTAGCGCTGGTCGAGCACGGCGCGCACGCGCGTATCGACGTTGCCCCGTATGTCGCGGATGTCGAGATCCGGGCGCAATGCGAGCAGCTGCGCGCGGCGGCGCGGCGAACTGGTCCCGATGAGAGCGTTGTGCGGCAATGACGCGATCGTGGGATAGCGGTTGTCGCGGGAGATCAACGCGTCGCGCGCATCGCCTCGTTCGATCGTGATGCCCGCATCCACCCCGGCGCGCGTCTCGGTCGGCATGTCTTTGAGCGAATGCACGGCGATGTCGGCACGGTCCTCGAGCAATGCCGTCTCCAATTCTTTGATGAAGACCCCGTCGCCGCCGATCGCGGCAATGCTCCGGTCTTGAACCGAATCGCCGCGCGTCGTGATTTCGAGCATGACGTGCGCGCAGCCGGCGACGCGCGCGAGCAGCGTGGCGACGAGTTCGGCTTGAGCCAGTGCGAGGCGGCTCTTGCGCGTGGCGATGCGCAAGGCGGCGACGTGCGTTGCGGACATGATAGGCGGACTCCGTTCGCCCGCAGCTTCGCCGGCTCCCACGAGCATGGCGCTAAAGAGGGGAAGCCGTGCGGCTTTTGCAACTCACGTCGGCGTGAACGCGTCGTCCGGCGCGCCCGATTTGCGAATTCCGCCGTTCCTCACCGCCGCGGTATTCACGCTATTGGCCGCTATCTATCTCGTCCGTCTCGGCGCGGGCAGCCTCTGGGACAATAGCGAGCCAACCTACGGCGAGATCGTCAAAGAACTGTTCCGGACCGGCGATTGGCTGACGCTGCATCTGAATTTCCGGCCTTGGGATACGCATCCGCCCCTTTGGTTCTGGACAGCGGGTCTTAGCGCGATGCTCTTCGGGTTGAACGAGTTTGCGCTTCGTTTGCCGAGCGCGCTGTTCGGCATCGCCACCGCGATCGCGACGTATCGCGCCGGCCGGCGCATGTACGGTTCGGCGGAAGGGCTGATCGCAGCGCTCGCCGCCGGCACAAGCCTCGAGATGATCGTGCTCTCCCGGCTCGCCATGATGGAGACGGCGCTGATCTTCTTCATGACCGTCGCGTTCTTTTGGTCGTATTTCGCACTGCGCGACGGCGACGGGCGTGCGCTGTGGATCGCGGCGGCTGCGGCGGCGCTCGGCACATTGACCAAAGGCCCGATCGCGCTCGTTCTTCCGTTGCTCGTGATCCTGCTGTGGCTCGCGTGGACGCGCGGCTGGTCGCGGCTTCGCGGTCAACCGGTTCTTGGCGCGGCAGTGGCCTATATCGTCATCGCCGGTTCGTGGTTCGCGATCGCCACGATGTTGCGTGGTTCGGGTTTTCTCGGCGAGTACTTCGGGCTTTCAAACGTCGGCCGCTTCTTACATCCGTTCGAGAATCAACCAGGTCCCTGGTGGTACTACGTACCAGTGCTCCTGTTGGGTTTTTTCCCGTTCATCGCATTCTTGCCGCAAGCGTTGCAGCGGGCGTGGCGACTCCGCAGCGACGACGAGCGCTTTCTCCTTCTTTGTGTTGCGGTGCCCTTCGTGTTCTTCTCGATCGCGCAGACAAAATTGCCGAACTACATCGCGGTGTTCTTTCCGGCGCTCGGTATTCTCGTGGCGAGCTTCGTGGGGGCTTCGGCGCGCGAGAACAACTTGAGACCGCTGCGCTCAGCCCTGATATTCTTGCCGGCCGCGCTAGTGCTGCTCACCGCCGGAATCGCGTTCTATGGCAGATTGCATTTCCAGGGCGAGATGGCGGCCCTTGCGCCGTCGCTCGCGACGCTTGCGTGGCTCGTTGTCGTGCCGTGCGTGCTGACCGCCGTGCTGACGGTGGCGCTGAAGCGAGTCTGGCTAGCACCGGTCGGCTTGAGCCTCACGATGGCCGGATTCGTGGCCGCGCTCGCGTTTTTCATCCTGCCGGAAGTGGAGACGTTCAAACCGATGAAGGGAATGGCCGCACAATTGATGTCGCACGACCGCGCCGGCGACGCGGTCTGCTTCGACGGCGTGAGCGGTGGATTCTCGCTTTTGTTCTATACTGAATCCGGCCCTGTGACGTCGATTGGTCACGATCCGACCGACGTCAATCCCAAAAAGTATTTCGCGGCCGAGAAACGCGCGCTGTGCGTCGTCTCACCGCAGCGCTACGACGACCTACGCGCGAGCGGCCTTCCGCTTACCGTTTTGGCGCGCGACCAAAAGCTGTGGCTGGTGACCAACTCTCTGTAGGAAGGCAAATGTACTAGGGCAAGCATCGCTTGCCCAAAAAAAATTGGGTGAGCGATGCTCACCCTCCTACGGGTTGATTGTTATTTGTAAGAGTGAAGCCCGCTGATCCAGATGTTCACGCCGAAGTAGCAGAACATGATGCTGGCGAATCCGACGATGGACGTCCAAGCCGAATTGACGCCGCGCCACGAAGGCCGCGTGTGCATGTGCAGGTACGCTGCGTAGACGAGCCACGATACGAGCGCCGCGGTCTCTTTCGGGTCCCACTGCCAATATGCACCCCAGGCGTCGTGCGCCCAAAGCGCACCCAAGACGATTCCGATGGTGAGCAATATCTCGCCGACCGCGACGACGCGGTACGTGACCACGTCGAGCTTAGACGACGGCGGCACGTTGACGAGCCAGGCTTGTGGCGTGGCCGCCTCTTCGCTGCGCCGTTTCAGGAGAAAGAGAACGCTCGTCGCGAACCCGATCAAGAACGATGCATATGCAGCCAACACGATCGGCACGTGGTAGACGATCCAATATGATTTGAGCGACGGTACCAGGGGCTCGAGCCCCTTGTTCCAACCGCTTGCGTAGGCGAGCAAGAGGTCGGCGACGGCGAACACGATCGGACCCGCATACCAGATCTTGAAGCGCGCGCCGAACGTGACGAAGAGAAGCACCGTCCAGAGCACGACCACAGAGAGCGAGCCATAAAGATCATTCCACGGCACGTGGCCGCTGTAGTACCACCGCAGACCGAGGCTTACGATCTGGCATGCGGCTCCGCCGACGGCAATCGAGACGCCGGCGAATAGCACCACTCTGTTCTGGAAGAACCACCAGCCGACGAAGACCGCGAACGCGAACACGTAGATGATGACGGCCGCCAAGTACCATTCCATGTACTGCAGCGAATGCGCGGTCATCGCCGCGGCGGCGTTTGAGTTGTACTGCGAGTAGTTGGTATCAGGCATAGGCTTTCACCGTACTGACATCGTCCGGGGCGGCGCTTTTGGCCAAGGCTTCGCGCCATCCGGATACGAGCGCAGCGAAATCGTCCTCGTACATCGCGTTGCCTTTCGTGGTCGTGACCGCGACGTCCGCCTCAACGCCGGAAGCACCCCGCCGGACCCGCGCATAGAGCTTGACGGGTAGAAAGAACAACGACATCACGAAGCCTGCGATGAGGATCGCGACGCCGAGACCGACATAGTCCTCGCCCGGATCTCGCCGGTACGTCATGCCGGACCACGCGATCGGCGCGAGTGCGGTGACTTTGTAGCCGTCGCCCACATCCACGGTCTTGCCGACCGGAAGGATGATCGGTTTGTCGGTCGTGGGGATGTTGTCGTGAAACGCCCAGAACACGTACTCGTCTGTCTTCGGCAGCCGCACACCCGGCGGCAGTTGCGACGGATCGCTCGGCCCCGCCATGGTCATGAATTGCACGCCGCGGCTCGTTCCGGGAAACAGCACTTCATCTTGCGGCATCAAGCGCTGTGCTCCGTCGACTGCGACCGGCTTACCGTGGCGCGTCACCGCGAGCCTTCCGGCAAAACCGTACGAAGCTTGGTAGATGTAGATACCGTCATGGGTCACGTACGGATGATTCACGGTGACGCTCGGCGCAGCGTTGTCGTCGGGTCCGGCCAGCGCCACATCGGATTGGAAACTCGACGCTTGATAAAACGTCCCGGTCGGCGTCTGGACGGGCTCGAACGTCGCCGTAAATTTCCGCAGCGTCAATTGCAGCGGCGTTTGCGCCACCGCGATCGTCTGGCCGTCGAATGCCATGAGCTGGCCGCGGATGCCGAATTTCCAGCCCAAGAAGATGCCGATGCACAGCACGACAAATCCGAGATGCGCCACCAACACGCCGTAACGCGCCCACTTCTGGCGGTGCGCGAACGCCCAGTGGGCGCCGTCTATTTCCTGCGTTCGCACGTTGAACCCGCGCTGCTTGAGATACGCATCCGAAGCAGCAGCGGCCGCCGCCTGCGTTCCTGCCACATGCGCGCTCGCCCGCAAGGCGAAGTGCTCGATGGGCACTGCCCGGTCGGCGGGGAAGCGCTTTGGGATGACGCGTCTGAAGGTGCACACCGACATCGACACGAGCAACAGGACGACGAGCGAGATGTAGGGCACCGAGTGGAAGACGCCGTCGAGGTGAAGCCGGATGACCAGGTTCGCGACCGCCGACGGATACTATTGATAGTAGTGATCCGGCGTCTGATTCTGATCGATGATCGTGCCGACGGTCGTCGCGGCCGCCCACACGCAGAACACGGCGACCGGAAACAGCACGTTGCTGAGCACGTCGAGCACTTCGTCTGCGAACGGCCTCCGGCGAGTGGTGCTCATGCCGGTGCGATTTTCGGCTGCGTGACACGCACCACCGCGATGCTCGCGAGATACAGCCCGAGCAGCGGAAGTGCCAGCAGGCCCATGGTCAACGGATTGCCGTCGGGAGCGGCGACGCCGGCGAGGACGCATATCACGACGGTCGCGTGGCGCCACTTGTCCGCGAGCATCTTCGCGTTCACCAAGCCGATGCTCGCGAGGATCGAAAGCACGATCGGAAGTTGGAACATGACCGCGAAGATGCCGAGCAAGACGGTGACGAAGCCGATGGTCGGCTCCAACTGATACGTGCCGACGAGGCCCGCCTGCTGCGTGAGGCTCAGAAGCGCGCGCAGAACGAACGGCAAGATGAGAAAGCCGCAAAATGCGATGCCGAGCGCGGACATGAAGAACGACGGGATCACGTACCATCCGATCCGGCCGCGGACGCGGCGATCGAGGGCGGGTGCGACAAACGCGTAGAGTTGATAGAGCACGACCGGCATGCCGGCCACGACCCCCGCGAGCAGCGAGAGCTTGATCTCTACCGTGATGATCTCTGCCGGCGAGAACACGTGCAATTGAATTCCGTTCAAGAAGCGCTGCTCGACCCAGTTGAGCATGCGCGGCATCAGCGGAAAGGCGACCGCTGAAATAACGACGACGGTGATGATCGAGATGAAGAGGCGGTTACGCAGCTCGGCGAGGTGCTGCGTGAACGTCATCTCGACGTCATCGACGAGCTTTTCTTCC
>DATCBN010000031.1 GCA_036511855.1 Candidatus Eremiobacteraceae bacterium
ATAGACGCCTTCGCGCAAATTCCCGTCGACTTTTCGCGCGGCTTCGCGCAGGCGCGGACTGTACGCGCCGGTCATGTTCACGAACGGATCGGCAAGTTCGCTCCCGAGCAGCGGATTGAGGCCCGTCAAGTTGATGTGGTCGGAGATCAGCATCAAGTCGCCGGCGCGGAATTGTTCGTTGAGTGCGCCTGCCGCGTTCGTGAGCAGCAGCTTCGTCGCGCCGTACGCGCGCGCGAGCGCGACCGACCGCGTGATCTCCGGTGCACTGAAGCCTTGGTAGCCGTGAACGCGGCCGGCAAATGCCAAAACGCGTTTCCCATGCCATTCACCCGCGACCGCTTCGCCCGCGTGTCCCGCGAGTTTGGCGACGGGCAATTTCAGCTCGCTAAACGGAATGCGCCCGCCCTCCGACCACGCCGGAATCGCGCCGCTCGCCAAAATTTCGGAGAGCCCGCTTCCAAGCACGAGCGCGAGATCGATATCGCCGATCTTCATTGAATCAAATCCTCGCCGGTCATCGCGGCCGGTACGGGCAGTCCCGCCAAATGCAGCAGCGTGCGCGCGATGTCGCCCAACTTTCCGCCGCTCCTCAGCGTGCACGTGAAATCTTTCGCCACGAGAACGAACGGCACGAGGTTGGTCGTGTGCGCCGTCAGGGGGTTTCCTCGCGGGTCGATTTTCTCTTCCGCGTTACCGTGATCGGCCGTGATCGCGAGCAAACCGCCCGCTTTCAGCGTCGCGCGCGCGAGCTCGCCCAGGCAGGCGTCGAGCACTTCGATCGCCTCGATGGTGGGCTCCCATTTGCCGGTGTGTCCCACCATGTCGGCATTGGCGTAATTCATGACGATGACATCGTAGGTGCCGGCGTTGATGGATTGCACGGCGTACTGTGTGATCTCTCGCGCGCGCATCGCCGGCTCGAGATCGTAGGTGGCAACGCTGCGGTCGGACGGAATCAATTTGCGGTCCTCGTTTGCGAAGACGTCCTCGCGCCCGCCGTTGAAAAAATAGGTGACGTGCGCATACTTCTCGGTTTCGGCCAGGCGCAGCTGGCGCAAGCCTTGACGCGAAACGATCTCACCGAACGTATCGAATTGCGGGCGCGGTCCGAAGAGCACCGGGTTGGGAAACGTTTCGTCGTACTTGGTCATCGTTGCGAAAAGAAAGTCGTCGTAACCGGCGCGGTTGAAAGCAACGGTGAGCTGCCGCGCGCGATCGGGACGGAAGTTGAAGAAGATGCACGCGTCGCCGCTGCGCACCGCGAGGCCTCCGGCGATCGTCGTCGGCTTGACGAATTCGTCGTTCTCGCCGCGCGCGTACGCCGCGGCCAGCGCGTCTTGCGCGGTCGGAGCGTCATAGCCGGCGCGTGCGTGTGCGATGGCGTCGAATGCCGCTTCCGTACGTTCCGGGCGGTTGTCGCGGTCCATCGCATAAAAGCGGCCGATGACCGTTTTTATGGCCGCCGGAGTTTTGAGCGAGTCCACTTTCAGTTGCAGCGCGCCCAGATAGTCTTTCGCCGAACGCGGCGGCACGTCTCGTCCGTCGAGAAACGCATGGATCGCATAATTCGCGCCGCCTGCGTGCGCCGCGTCGAGGAGCGCGAAGAGATGATCCAGCGAACTGTGCACTTTTCCGTCGGACAACAGACCCATCAGGTGAAGCGTTCCGCCGCTACGCTTGACGTGCTCGATGCAGGCATGCAGTGTGCGGTTTTGAGCAAATGCGCCGGAGCGGATATCTTCGTTGATGATCGTCACGCCTTGCGCGACGACGCGACCGCTTCCCATGTTCGTGTGGCCGACTTCGCTGTTTCCCATGACGCCTTTGGGAAGACCGACGTATTCACCCGAGGCGTTCAGCATCGTCCACGGGTAGCGCTCGAGCAAAGCATTCCACTCCGGTAAACGCGCCGCCGCAATCGCATTTCCGTGCAGTTCGTCGCGGCAGCCCCATCCGTCGAGCACGCAAAGCACGAGCGGCCGAAACCTCACAAGCATGTCATCCTGAGCGGTCCGCGTAAGCGGACCAGTCGAAGGACCTCGAGCAGCGCACGAAGTGCGCAAGTCGAGAGGCGTGTTGGCGCTCCCTTCGTCACGCGCACCTTCGGTGCGCTGCTCGGGGTCCTTCGACTTCGCATTTTGCTTTGGCAAAACGCTTTGCTCAGGATGACACAGCTCACCCTGATGCGTTCGCGCACAATGCCGCGAAAGATGCGGGATCGAGCGAGGCGCCGCCGACGAGTCCGCCGTCGATCTCCGGCTGCACCGTGTACTCGGCGATGTTGTCGGGTTTGACGCTTCCCCCGTAGAGAATCGGCGCGTCCCGCAGTCCCGGTACGCAGGCGCGTATCGCGGCCATCACCGCGTTCGCTTCGGCCGGGTCGCAGCTGCGGCCGGTGCCGATGGCCCAGATAGGTTCGTACGCGAGCACGACGCGTGCGAGATCGGCTGGGCTTAAGCCGTCGAGCGCGGCGCGCGTCTGCAGCGTGACGTGCGCCAGCGTCTTGCCCGCGTCGCGTAATTCGATCGTTTCGCCGACCGCCACGATCGGTGTCAGCCCGGCGGCCAGCGCTGCCACGGTTTTTAGGCGCACCGTTAAATCGGTGTCGCCGAAATACTCGCGCCGCTCGGAGTGGCCGACGATGACGTACTGCACGCCATATTCGCGCAGCATCGGCGCCGAGATCGCGCCGGTGAAAGCGCCGCTCTCGTCCCAGTGCACATCTTGTGCGCCCAAGCGCACGCGGCCGCCGTCGAGCTTCGGTGAAACCGCGGCCAGCGCGGTAAACGGCGGACAGAGCACGATCTCGACGCGCTCGGGAATCGCGCGCGCGAGCGGCAGAAATGCATCCACGAACGCGGCGGCTTCACCCCCGGTTTTGTGCATCTTCCAATTGCCCGCGCAGATCAGCTGCCTCATGCTTCCAGCGCCTTTATGCCCGGGAGTTCCTTACCCTCGAGAAATTCGAGCGTCGCACCGCCGCCGGTGCTGACGTGCGTGACTTTTTGCGCGAAACCGAGTTCTTCGGCCGCGGCTGCGGCGTCGCCGCCGCCCACGACCGTGCGCGCACCGAGCGCCGTTGCGCGCGCCATCGCCTCGCCAACCGCGCGCGTGCCCTCGCGGTAAGGCGCTCTCTCATAGACGCCCATCGGTCCGTTAAAGACCACCGTGCGCGCCGCTTCGATCGCTTTGGCGTATGCGGCGGCAGTCTTCGGCCCGATGTCGAGGATCATCGAATCGCCGACGTCCGGCATATCGACCGTGTGCGCGCCGGCATCGTCGTCGAATTTTGCCGAAACGACCGCATCGACCGGCAGCATCATCTCGACGCCGCGCGCACGGGCGAGCTCGAGCATCGCTTGGGCCGGTTGCAGATCGTCATCGCGCAGCGAGGTGCCGACATCGATTCCTTGCGCCGCCAAAAATGTATTCGCCATTCCGCCGCCGATGCAAAATGCCGTCACGCGATCCATCAAGTTGCTGAAGACGCCGACTTTATCTTTGATCTTCGCGCCGCCGATGACGCA
>DATCBN010000032.1 GCA_036511855.1 Candidatus Eremiobacteraceae bacterium
ACTGCTGGTGATCCCAGCGCTCGCATCTTCGAAGCGGATTGTGACGCCGTCGTGCGTGATTAGAATCGCGGCGCCCAAACTGCAATGATTGCCGAACGAGAGCGCCGTGTCGAGGGCGAATTTACCTGGATCCGCTCCGGCGGCCTCTGCCGTAATGACGTCGACGCAGGCGCCGGTGCGCGAGATGAGATCGGCATCGCGCCGTTGTATCGCGGAAAACGTGTCCGCCCGCAGCAGGTTGAGATCATCGCGCACGAACGTATCGCATGCGCCCGGCCTAGGAATCGCTACTGCGATAACGCCTAAAATTCCAGCGATGAACGCAAGCCGGACGTTCACGCCCCTCACGAAGCGAGCGCCAGCAGCGCGTTGGCGAACCTCAGGGGCGCACCGGCGTCCAGAGAGAGGAACAAGGTGGGTTCGATGAGCTCGAACTCCATGACCAGCGGCCGCCCGGCATCATCGGGTACGACATCCACGCGCGCGTAGAGCCAGGGCGTTTCGAGGGTGGAGATCGCACGGTCTGCGGCTTCGCGTTCCGCTGCCGACGCGATCACCGGCTTCTCTCCCGCGTCGCCTGCGTTGGCCAGCGGTTGAAAGGCCACCTTGCTTGCCGCGTGCGAGTACGCGCCTCCGATGTGGACGAGCGCGCGCTCGCCGTACGACGAGACCGAAGACATAAACGGTTGAACCATCGCGCCGCCGCCGGTCAAGAGATCATCAAGATGTGCCTGCGCTCCAACGTCGCCTAAAGCGAACATCCTGACGCCGGTGGTGGCCAAGCCGACGACCGGCTTGATCACCGCTTTTTCCCAGCCGCGGTCGCGCATCAGGCGATTTAGGTCGCATCGCCGGCCGCGCTCGATCCATGCCGTCGGCACGACCGGCACCCCTTGAGTTTCAAGGTCCCGCATATACGTTTTCACCGAATTTCGCCGCACGAGCGCGGCCGGGTTCCAAATCGAAGCGACTGCTTCGACACGATCGACCCATGCCAAAAACGCGTCGTAGTGGAGATGGTAGTCCCACGTCGAGCGTATGACGACTGTGCCGGCTCGCGACCAATCGACAGCCGGATCGGTCCAAACCTGCGCGGCGACTTCCGCGCCGCTCTTCTCGAGTTCGTTGACTGCAAGCCGGTCGTCCGGATCGAGCCCCGGCAAGTCGGCGTACGTGACAAACGTGAAATCGGGCATGGACGAGAGTTGGCCGACCTATGCACCGCTGACCTCCGGCGTCCAAAGGATACGATGCGGGCCTCGACTGAAAAGCGCGTTCACATGACTGTCGACGTAAAAGCCCTGCCGAAGATTCCGCCTCCTTGGGTCGCGCGGTGTTTGTTGGCGCTCAATCGCGGCCTCGCGCGCGTGAGGCGCGCTCTGATCCCGCCCCAGCTCTATCTTTTCGAACTTGGCACCGCGATGTGGACCGCTCAATGTCTGCACGCAATCGCGCGTCTCGGTGTTGCGGAGCATCTCGAATCGGGCCCTGGGAGCGCCGAGCAGATAGCTGCCGCCCTCGACCTTCACGCTCCGTCGCTTTACCGCGTTCTCCGCATGCTGTGCGGCTATGGCATCTTTGCAGAGGACGCAAACCGTCGTTTCGCGCTGACGCACATCGGCGAAAAGCTTCTCCCGGGAGTTCCCGGCAGCGCGCACGCGATGCTTGTGTACAACGGACAGAAGTGGCAGACCGAACCCTACGCACAAGTCGAATTCACCTTGCGCACCGGGAAGCCGGCATTTGACCACGCATTTGGCATGCCGTTTTTCGACTACGTGGCGGCGCACCAGGATGTCGCGTCGCAGTTCGACCGCGCGATGACGTCGGTCAGTCAACTTCATGCAAGCGCCGTGCTCGGCGCGTACGATTTCAGCAACATCGGCACGCTGGTCGATGTGGGTGGCGGAAACGGCTTGCTGCTTTCCGCGATATTGTCGGCGAATCCGCAAGTCCGCGGCATCCTGTTCGACTTGCCGCGAGTTGTTGAACAGGCGCGACCCCAGCTCGCTGCGGCCGGGGTCGCCGAACGCTGCGACATCCAAGAGGGTGATTTTTTCGAACGCGTGCCTGCCGGCGCCGATGCCTACATGATGAGTCACATCGTCCACGATTGGGATGATGACCGGTGCCGCACCCTGTTGCGTGCGTGCCGCGCGGGCATGGCCCCCGAAGCGCGCCTCCTCGTGATCGACGTCATCATCGCACCCGGCGACAACCGGTTCGATCAGGGCAAACTGACCGACATGCAGATGCTGTTCGTGTTGACCGGACGCGAGCGCACGGCGCTTGAGTTTCGCGATCTGCTGGCGTCCGCCGGATTTACGATTCGACGGATCGTGCGCACGGCAGCGCCGGAATGCATCATCGAAGCCATTCCTTCCGATGTACTAGGGTGAGCAACCCGTACTAGGGTGAGCAACGCTCACCCATTTTTTCTGTAGGAGGGTGAGCAACGCTCACCCATGGGCAAGCGATGCTTGCCCTCCTACACAGAGCGTGCACCAAGGGGCGACCGGCGGATGCTTAGAACGAACGCCCTAGTGAGCGACGATTCAAATAAGGAACACCTCGATCAACTACGCCACACTGCGGCGCACTTGTTGGCGCATGCGGTGGTGGACCTGTACGGCCCCGAGGTGCAGCTCGCCATCGGCCCGGCCATTGAGAACGGCTTCTATTACGATTTTCGAAAAGCCGACCCGTTCGTGCCCGAGGACCTGCCCCGCATCGAGCAGCGCATGCGCGAGCTCATCAATAAGGGCCTGACGATGGAGGGGCGGCAGGTCACGCGCGACGAGGCGCTTGCGTATTATAGAGACCGCAATCAACCGTTCAAGCTCGAGTTGATCGTCGGCATCGCCGCCGGCGAACCGCTTTCTTTCTACACCATCGGAGATTTCACCGATCTGTGCCGGGGCGGCCACGTGCGCAGCAGCAAGGACGTCGGCGCGATCAAACTCACATCGCTTGCCGGCGCCTATTGGCGAGGCGACGAGCACCAGCCGATGCTGCAGCGGATCTACGGCACGGCCTTTCCCACAAAACAAGAGCTCGACGATCACCTGAAGTTCTTGGAAGAGGCCGAAAAGCGTGACCATCGCAAACTGGGCCGCGAACTAGACCTGTTCTCTATTGAAGAGCAGGCCGGTCCCGGACTCATCTTTTGGCATCCGCATGGCGGCCGCGTGCGTCAAGTCCTCGAGGGATTCATTCGCGACGAGCTGCGCGCGCGCGGTTACGAACCGGTCTACACGCCGCACGTGGTCAGTGAAGAACTTTTCAAGACTTCAGGGCACTTGAGCTCGTTCGGCGAGAGCATGTTCGGCCCGGTGCTGGTGGACGAGCAGCCCTACCGCATCAAGCCCATGAATTGCCCCGGTCACATCTTGATCTACAAGTCGCAACCTCGATCGTATCGAGATCTTCCGCTTCGGCTGGCCGAATTTGGCACCGTCTACCGGGCAGAGCGATCCGGCACGCTGCACGGCTTGCTGCGCGTTCGCGGGCTCACGCAGGATGACGCTCATCTCTTCTGCACGCCCGATCAGTTGCAGCAAGAGTTCGAGAACACCGCCGATGCTGCGCTCACGGTGCTCAACGCCTTTAAATTCGAGAAGTACCGCTTTTTCGTGGCCACGCGCCCGGAAAAAGCCATCGGCGATCCGGCGATATGGGACCGCGCCACCGACGCGATCAAGCGCGCGTGCGAGAACGTCGGGCTCGCGTATGAAATTGACGAAGGCGGCGGTGCGTTCTACGGCCCGAAACTCGACATCATGGTCCGCGACGCGATCGGCCGCGAGTGGCAGCTTTCGACCGTACAGGCCGATTTCAATCTGCCCGAGCGATTCGATTTGACGTATGCGGGCTCCGATGGAACCGAACATCGTCCGGTCATGATCCACCGCGCGTTGCTCGGCTCGCTCGAGCGGCTGTTCGGCGTGCTCATCGAGCATTTCGGCGGCGCGTTCCCCGCGTGGCTCGCGCCCGTGCAAGCCGTCGTGCTGCCGATCGCGGAAGACCAGACGGAATATGCCGAACGCATCAACGCCATGCTGTTCGCACGTGGATTTCGAACCGAAGTGGACCGCAGCAACGAACGGCTGCAGAAGAAAATCCGCAATCAGCAGCTCCGGAAAGTGCCGTATATGCTCGTCGCCGGAAAGAGCGAAGTGGCGGACGGAACGGTCAACGTCCGGACGCGCGCCGGCGATCAGACCACGATGACGCCCGACAAATTCGCGGACTTGCTCGCGGCGGAAGTCGCGGCGCGATCGTAGGTGTCCCTCGACCCGCTGATCACCGTCGTCTCTGTGCTCGGCCTCGCAGCGTTCACGGTATCGGGCGTGATCGAAGCCAAACGCAAAGAAATGGACCTCGTCGGCGCGGCCGCGGTCGCATTCATCACGGCTGTGGGCGGCGGCACCGTCCGCGACATATTGCTCGGCCGCTATCCAATATTCTGGATTGCCGATCAGCGCTATGCCTTGGGCATCTTCGCGCTCGCGGTGGTGTCATTTTATAGCCTGCGCACCGCGCGATTGGCCAGCTCGGCGATTCTAGTGCCGGATGCGCTCGGCCTCGGGTTGTTCACGGTCACCGGGGCGTCGTACGCTCTGGCGAGTCACGCTTCGCTTGCGATCGCATCGCTGCTCGGCGTGATCACGGGCGTCTTCGGCGGCGTGCTGCGCGATGTGGTCTGCAACGAGATCCCGACAGTGTTCGCGCGCACGCAACTCTACGCGACGTGCGCGCTCGCCGGGGCCTGGGTGTACCTGTTGCTCGGCGCTGCGGGTGTCGTCGCCGATGTCACGATCCCGGCAGGCGTTCTCGCCACGTTCGCGCTGCGCATCGCAGCGGTGCGGTTCGACTTGCGCCTGCCGGGCCCGCGCTAGGCGGTGGCTTTTTCTCCGATGGCGCGGGCCATCGCCGTGATCTCCGACGGGATCATGATGATCGTCGTGGAGTTGTGCTCGGCGCCGACTTCGGTGATCATCTGCATCCGGCGCAGCTCAAGCGCGCCGGGTCCTTGTTCGATCTCCTTGGCTGCGGCGGCGAGCTTGCGGGATGACTCGAATTCCGCGTCGGCTTTGATGATCCGGGCCCGTTTCTCGCGAATGGCTTCTGCTTCTCGTGCCATGGCGCGCTGCATCAGCGCGGGAATTTCGACGTCCTTCATCTCCACGAGGCTCACTGTCATGCCCCACGCCGCGACCGTTTGATCCACGACCTCGCGCAAGCGCGCGTTGATCGCGTCGCGTTCGCGCAAGACGTCGTCCAGCGCACGGCGCCCGATGATATTGCGCAAGCTCGTGACCGCGATCTGATACGCCGCTTCCCGATAGTCGACGACGGAGATAACCGACTTCTCCGGGTCGACGACGCGAAACCAAAGGACCGCATTCACCTTGATCGTCACGCTGTCTTTGGTGATCGTCTCTTGCTGTTCGACGCGATCGGTTATCGTTCGGATATCGACCATACGCTGCCACTCGATCAGCGGTACCAGATAGAAAAGCCCCGGCCCGCGTGTGCCTACGTATCGGCCTAACCGGAAAACCACCGTGCTTCGCCGCGCTGAAGTCAATCCGCATCCCGCCTGGTCCGTGAGGCCGGAACGTTATGCCGAAAGTCGAATGAAACGAAATTACGCCGCGATCATTTGTTTCGGGAACCGCTTTGCGCGGCGGTCGAGCCGTACCACATCGCGAGCACTGCGGCCGCGACAACTAGAGCCGCTTCGCCGACGGACGTCGTTCCGAAACGCCACGAAAGGCCTTGTGCGAGGATCTCAGGTCCGTGAATCGCCAGCGCCCCGACAAACCAGACAAGACCCAGCGCCGCGACCAATCTGCCACCCCACGGGTCGTCGCGGAAGGCAAGCAGCGCGCCGAAAAGCTGCAGCGCATAGGCCGCAAGCAAAACCGACACGGCGGCGACCGTCGAAACGCCGACTCGCGCGGGCTCACCAAAGGTGAAGTCCTCAAGCACGTGAGGCAAGCTCACGACGATGAGCGCGATCGCGATCCAGGCAGCGCGGACGCCATCGGCAGAACGGGTGCTCAAGGGCGCGTTCCGCACGCCGCGAAACAGACCGTCATGCGGCTTCTCGGCATCGAGACCTCTTGTGACGACACGGCCGCGGCTATCGTGGTCGACGGCCGCATCTGCGAATCCAGCGTTCTCGCAAGCCAGGACGAATTACACCGCGAATATGGCGGCGTCGTTCCGGAGATCGCAAGCCGCAAACATGTGGAGACGCTCAACGCGGTCATCGAACTTGCGTTGAACGGCGCGCGCAAGACGTTCGACGATCTGGACGGCGTTGCCGTCACGTGCGGTCCAGGTCTTGCCGGCAGCCTGGTCGTGGGCGTTGCCGCCGCGCAGGCTATCGCGTACGCGCGAGACCTACCGGCCTATGCGGTCAACCATCTGCACGGGCACCTTTTCGCCAATTACTTGGAATCTCCGGATGAGCCGCATCGCGATCCGCCGGAATCGCCGTTCGTCTGTCTTGTCGTCTCCGGCGGCCACACCGATCTCATCGACGTCCGGGCGCCGGGCGACCATCGGGTGATCGGCCGGACGCTCGATGACGCTGCCGGCGAAGCATTCGACAAAGTGGCGCGGATGCTCGGACTCGGTTTTCCGGGCGGCCCGTTGCTCGATGCCCTCAGCAGCCACGGCGATCCGCGCGCATTTTCATTTCCGCGGCCGCTCATCGGCGACGACCATTTCAACTTTTCTTTTTCAGGCCTCAAGACCGCAGTCCGCTATCATCTCGACGCGCATCCGCAAGACGCGTTGGAAAGGGGTGCGGATGTCGCCGCAAGTTTCCAGGCTGCCGTGGTGGACGTCTTGTGCGCCAAGACGCTTCGGGCGGCCCGGTCTCTCGGCGTCGGAACCGTCGCCTTAGCCGGCGGTGTTTCCGCGAATTCGACGTTGCGCGCCGAGCTGCGCGCGCGCGGCGCATCCCAGGGCCTGCGGGTGCTCGTGCCGCCGCTGATCTATTGCACCGACAACGCGGCGATGATCGCGGCCGCCGCCTACTTCCGCGGCGAACTCGCCCGGGTCGCGCCCGACGCGCTGCGCGCCGATCCGAATTTCGCGTGGTAGAGCAAATGGAAAGCAGAGAATGTGCGCTCGTCACCGGTGCATCGGGAGGCATCGGCCTCGAAGTTGCGCGGGCACTAGCTGCCAAAGGCTACGATCTCATCTTGACCGCGCGAAGCAAGGACGCGCTCGATACATTGGCCGCGGACCTCTCAGGCCGTCACGGCATCGCGGCGCGAGTGATTTGCACCGACCTCGCGAAGGCTGGTGCGGCCGCATCGCTCTACGACGAGGTCACCTCGAGCGGCGCTCACGTCGACATCTTGGTCAACAATGCAGGGTTCGCGACATTCGGCCCGTTCTCGCACACTGACCTCGCGACCGAGCACGACGAGCTCGAAGTCAATGTCGTCGCCCTGACCGAGTTGACGAAACTCTTCCTCGCCGGCATGCTAAAAGCGAGAAAGGGCCGCATCCTCAACGTGGCGTCGACCGCGTCGTTCCAACCGGGACCCCTCATGGCGGTCTATCACGCGAGCAAGGCGTACGTGCTGCACTTCAGCGAGGCGATCGCGGAGGAATTGCGCGGCACCGGAGTGACCGTGACCGCGGTCTGTCCGGGCCCGACGCCGACCGGGTTTCAAAAGCGCGCCCAGATCGAAGATTCGGAAATCTTGGCACCCGGGATCATGTCGCCGGCGACGGTAGCGAGAATCGCCGTCGACGCGATGCTTCGCGGAAAGACGCTTGTCATTCCGGGATTCTTGAATGCCGCGCTCGCATGGAGCGTTCGCTTCGGCTCGCGCCGGTTCGTCGCCGGATGCGTGCGGCGCATACGGGAACGAATCCAGTCGAGAGCTCGCCAAAAACCCGAAGCGCTATAAAGCCTGCGGATTGCCCGCGCGGATGATCTTCAAGAAATTAGTGCGGCCGCGAACGCCGAGCGGAGTGCCGCCGACCACGACCGCCGCCTCGCCGGGGCCTATCACGTTTGTGCGGACAAGCTCGGCTTCCACCGCATCCATCATCTCTTCCGTCGAACGGTCGAAGTCCATCACGGTGGCCAACACGCCCCAATCCATCGCCAGACGCCTGGCGACGGCCTCGTCCGGAACGAACGCGTAGACGAGCACCGGCGGCTTATCCTTGCTGACGATGCGCGCCGAAAAGCCTGAACGCGTGAACGCGGCGATCGCGCGAACCGGCATGTTCTCGGCGATGTGACACGCCGCGTGCGCGATGGCGTGCGAATCGTTCGAAACCCGGCGGCGCCGCCGTTCGCGCGGCGGGAACGCGGATTCGGCTTCCAACGCGATCCGCACCATCGTCTGCACCGCCTCCACCGGATATTCGCCCGATGCGGTCTCGGCAGACAACATGATGCCGTCGCTGCCGTCGATGATGGCGTTCGCGACGTCCGAGGCTTCGGCACGCGTCGGCCTCGGATTGTGGATCATCGACTCGAGCATCTGCGTCGCGGTGATCACCGGGATCTGGTGCTCGCCGGCCTTGCGAATGATGAGCTTTTGCATGGTCGGCACACGCTCGGGCGCCATCTCCACGCCGAGATCGCCGCGTGCGACCATCGCGCCGTCGGACTTGGCGAGAATCTCGTCGAGCCGCTCGATCGCCTCGGGCTTTTCGATCTTCGCGAAGACGGGCGTGTCGCCGCCCGCCTCGCGGACGGCTGCCTTCGCATCTTCGACATCTCGCGGGTGGCGCACGAATGAGAGAGCGATGAAGTCGACGCCTTTGCTCACCGCAAATGCGAGATCCACCTGGTCCTTATCGGTAAACGCAGGCGACGAAACATTGACGCCCGGCAGATTGATGCCTTTGTGCTCGCCGAGGATGCCGCCGTGTACGACGATCGTGCGCACGATTGTAGAATCGGTGCCGGTCACGCGAAGTTCGAGGTTACCATCGTCCAAGAGTATGCGATCGCCCGGCCGGACGTCGCGCGGCAACGCGAGATACGGCGTGCTGACGCAGCTTGCGTTGCCTTCCCGCGCAGTCGTCGTGATTTCTAGAACCGCTCCGTCCACGAGGTTCACCGGAACATGGCCTTCGAGCGCCCCGATCCGAAGCTTAGGACCCTGAAGATCGGCAAGGACGGCGACGTGACGTCCTGCATCGCGGCCGGCCGCCCGCACGAGTTCAAGTGATATAGAGAAATCTTCGTGGCTCGCGTGCGAGAAATTCACCCTGAACACATCGACGCCGGCCTCGACGAGCCGGCGAACCACTGCTTGGTTGCGACTAGCCGGTCCAAGCGTCGCCACTATTTTTGTGCGGCGAATTCTCCCGGCGTGAAACGATGCTTCCATATCGCTGAATTTCTAGTGAACGGTTCGCGCGCCTTCTCGGACTAAAGACGGAAGGGGGCCAGGGGCCCTAACACAAAGAGATAGTTCCCTTTCTTCGCCATGCATCCGAGGAGTTCGTTCATGGTCGCAAATCGCAATAGATCTGGATCCATCGCAGCGAGCGTTGGGTCCGTCGTCGTCCTGCTCGCCATCGCGGGATGCAGCGGGCAAAGCGCAGTCACGCCCGCAAACCCCGTCACCGCGCCGCAGCGCCACATGGTGCGACCGCTGGCCACTCCTGCCCCCATCCAGCTCATTCCCGGCACCACCGTTGGCCAGGATGTGTTTCCTGAAGGCGACACCGCGACCGGCGGCCAAGGGCAAGAAGTCGACGGCGTCAATTGCCGGATGGCGCTGGACAGCCAGTTCCACCATCACGTGCATCTCGCGCTTTTCGTCAACGGCGTGCAGTACGCCATCCCGCGCGGTACCGGCATGAAGAATCCCGGCAAATCGAACTTCATCTACCACGCCGATTGCTTCTACTTCTTACACACCCACGACGGCACAGGCATCATCCACATCGAGCCGCCGAACGGCAACGTCTTTGGCCTGCATCAGTATTTCGGAATATGGGGCATGCCGCTCAGCACAGGCAACGTCGCGGGATACAAGGGTACGGTCACCATCTACATCAACGGTGTTCAGGAGAACATAGATCCGAATACCATCAAGTTCCATCCGTACGATCAAATCACGCTTGAGGTCGGAACCCCGCTTGTCACACCGCCCGTCTACATCTTCCCACCGGGCTACCCGTAAGCGTTAGCGCGCAGCCACGCTGCGACGCCCTCGCGGACCACATCGCGCTCGACGTCATGCAGACGCTCGAGCGCTTTCTTTTCATCCTCGCCGGGGTTCAATGCAAGCGGCCGGCGCGCGAGCACCGGGCCGCGGTCGATCTCCGGCGTGATCTCGATGAGCGACGCGCCGGTCGTCTTGACGCCGGCCAAGAGGGCATCTCGCAGGGCATGGGCTCCGCGAAACACGACCGTCGTGGTGCCGTCGGGGAAGGTGACGGCATCCGCGGCCGGATCCTCCGGCAGATACGCCGGATGCAAGTTGAGTATTCCGGCAAAGCCGGCGCCGACGAATTCCGGGGCTAGGACGTGCATCCAGCCGAGCAAGAGCACTAGCTTCACGCCCTTGCCCCGCACGGCGCGCGCGAGCCGGAGCCCGTATGCGGACCGTGACTCCTCGGAATGTGAAAACGGCATCACGAGCGACGGGATGTTCGCCCGCGCTGCGCGCGTGAGCGCGAAAGCGTCTGGACGGTTTGAGACGACGAGACGAAGTTCGAGAGGCAATCCGCCGCCTGCGACGGCGTCGATCACCGCTTGAAGATTGCTTCCGTTTCCGGAGGCGAAGACTGCGGTCGGGACTAGGATAGAACCACCGCCGGACCACATGGGTGACGCGGTTCGATCTCGCCGACAACGGATGCGCGCGCATTCTTCGCCGCCGGAATCGGATTCGATGCGAGCGCCGCCTGCGCGGCTGCCAACGCTGCATTCACGTCGGTTCGCGCCACGATGAGACAAAACCCGACGCCCATGTTCAGCGCTTTGTGCGCTTCCTCCATACCTAAGGCGCCTTCTCGCACGATCAAGTCAGCGATCGCCGGAATCGCCCAGGCCGAGCGGTCGAAGCGCGCGGCGAGATGTTGGGGCAACACGCGCGGCACGTTGTCGATCAATCCGCCGCCCGTGATGTGCGCCATCGCGTGTATCGAGACGCCGGCTGCCTGCACGGCGCGGACGTGAGCGAGATAGCACGGATGCACGTTGAGGAGAGCGTCTGCGATGGTGCCGTCGGTGCCGGCGAGCGGATCTTGCCAGCGCCCGATCGCAAGGATCCGGCGCGCAAGCGAGTAGCCGTTGGTGTGAAGGCCGTTGGCCGGCAGGCCGATGATCGCATCGCCGGCGGCCACGCGCGTCTCGTCCAACATCTGCTCGCGCTCGACTGCACCGACGATCGTGCCGGCGATATCGAAATGCTCGGGCGAATAAACACCCGGCATCTCCGCAGTTTCGCCTCCCAAAAGAGCGGTGCCGTTTTGCGCGCACGCCTTGGCCACGCCGCCCACGATCTGTGCCGCGACGTCGGGCTCAAGTTTGCCCACGGCGAAGTAGTCGAGGAAGAACAGCGGTTGTGCGTTCACGCACAAAATGTCATTGATGCAATGATTGACGAGGTCCTGACCGACCGTGTCGAATTTCCGCAGGGCCGCGGCGACGAGCACCTTCGTTCCGACCCCGTCGGTGCTGGCTACGAGCACGGCGTCCTTGTATCCACGGAATTCGAAACAGCCGCCAAAACCGCCAATGCCGTCGAGGACCCGCGGATCGCGATGCCGCGCCGCGATCTCCCGATATCGCTCGACCGCTTCATTGCCTGCAGCGATGTTGACGCCGGCCGCGGCGTAGGAATCGGTCATGCGATGCCGATTCGCCGCGCGCGACGCGGCGCCATTTCCACGTGCTACGAGAGGTCGACTGTGTTCGGAAGGCCGGGAGCCGACCCGGGTTCGTACGGGAAGTGACGCGCCAACTGTTCACCGACAGTGCGGATCCCGTGGACCAAACCGCCCGTGAGATCGCCCTCGCGAAACCGCTCGGCAACGGCTTCGGTGACTTTTTCCCAGAATTCCTGACCGACTTTTCCGTGGATGCCCGCATCGCCCAAGACGGTGAACTTGCGCCGTCCCGGCACGACGAAAAAGAGCACGGCGTTTCGCTCCGGCGTCGCGGTCATACCCATGCGCTCGAACGCTCGCTCGGCGGTCTTGCGCACGTCGCCCCAGAAGTGCGGCGCGATCGATACGCGGATCTGCCCCGACGTGCGCAGCTCGGCTGCGGCGATGGCCGCCTCGATCGCGGCAGTATCCACGTGCCGCGCGAGATTGCGATGAACGATGTGCTTCACCATGAACCCGACGCCCCTCCGCCGCCCGACATGCCGCCGCCTCCCGAAAAGCCGCCGCCCCCACCGCCGGAAAATCCGCCGCTGGAAGATCCCCCGCCTCGCCCGCCGCTGAACAGACTGAACAGCAGCCACAGCGCGAATCCCGGACTGCGAATGAAGAGAATGATGAAGCCGAGCAGCGCGATGCCGATGATGATGAGCGAACCAATCGACGGCAACTCGTTTTCCTGGGGATTTTCGCCGCCGGAATTTCCCGCGTTGGCGCCACCCGCTTCGGGCGCCGGGCTGCCGTCGATCGTTTCGAGGAGTTTGGCGACGCCATTTTGGACCGCGGCATCGTTATCGCCGGCCCGTATCGACGGTATGATGACGTTGCGGATGATCTCGGCCGAGGCTGCGTCGGTCACGACCGGCTCCAGGCCGTAGCCGACTTCGATCCGTACCGCGTGGTCTTTTGCGAAGATGAACAGCACGAGGCCGTCGCTGAGATTCTTGCGCCCGACCTTCCAAGCGGCGAACGCGTTCACCGTGTAATCTTCGAGCGGTACGTCCCCGGTCGTCGAGCCTATATAGACGATGACCTGATGGCCGGTGCGCTGCTCATATGCCTGCAGCTCCGCGTCGAGCGTCGCGCGCATGGACGAACTGATGAAACCCGCGTCATCGGTGACCCAACGCGTCGGCGCCGGCGGCGCCGCGAACTTAGCGCCGGCGGGATTCGCCGAGGCGCACAACGCCGCGGCGCATACGAAAAGCAGGAGGAGGCGGCGGACGGCGGACGTCACTCCTTTAGAACGTGACCTTTGGCGCGTTCTCCGCGCCCGGCTGTGATGTGAAGTAAACTTTTTCGGCGAAGCGCGACCCGAAGAAATTCGCGAAGATCACCGTCGGAAACGATTGCCGCGTGGTATTGAAAGCTTGCGCGGCTTCGTTGAAACGCATGCGCTCCACGGCGATGCGATTTTCGGTCCCTTCCAACTGCGATTGCAGGTCGAGAAAGTTCTGGTTCGCTTTGAGATCCGGATAGCGCTCGACCGTGACTAGGAGCCTCGAGAGCGCAGACGTCAGCCCGTCTTGGGCCTGTTGGAATTGCGCGAATGCTTTAGGATCGTTCGGAATGGCCTGCGTGCCGCCGGCTGTGACCTGTCCGACCTTCGAACGTGCCTCGGCGACTGCGACATATGTGCTTTTTTCGAAGTTTGCCACACCTTTCACGGTGGCGACGAGATTCGGAATGAGATCCGCCCGGCGCTGGTAGACGCTCTCGACCTGGGCCCACTGCGCCTGCGTGGCCTGATCGAGTGTCACCAAGTTGTTATACGTGCTTACTGCGCCGATGCCGACGAATAGCGCAATGATGACGACGAGCGCGCCGCATCCGAGCAACGATTTATTGGCCACGAGTTGACCCTCCGTGCGGCACCGTTCGCGGATTGCTCGGCGTGGCCTTTGAATCCAGGTCGCTTCGGCCGTTCCGGCGAACGTGTCGGCCCTTCCGAACGATATGCGAAAGGACCTCATAGCTACATGAAGATCACTGTCACCGCCGGCAAGCCGGAGGCCACGCGCGCGCACGCACTCGTCCTTCCGATCTTTGCCAACGGCGAACTTTCGCCCGCCGCGCGCGCGGTCGACAAAGCCTTGGATGGCGTGATCAGCGAGTTGCGCTCGTCCGGTGAATTCAAGGGCCGGCGCGGCGAAGAGGCCGTTTTGGCGACGATGACCGGCCTCGGCGTGAAACGTGTGATTCTTGTGGGACTTGGCAGCGCCGATGACTTCGTCACTTCCCGCCTTACGGCCGCAGTCGGCAGCGGCATCCGCGTAAGCGCCCGCCGCGGACTCACCGATGTCACCTTCGCGCTACCGGAACTCCGTGCGGCGGATCTTGAAGCAGCCGGTGAGCTGGCGGCCGAAGGCGCGCTCATGGCCACGTTCGATCCCGCCTCGTATCGCAGCAAGCGCGAGTCGCGCACCGATGCCGTGAAATCGCTCACCCTCGTCACTGCGAAACCGGGAGCGGTCAAAGCATTAAAAGCGGGCGTCAAGCGGGGGACGATTCTCGGCGAAGCCGCGAACATCGCTCGTGAACTGGTCAACACGCCGTCAAACGACATGACGCCCAGCCACATGGCCAAGCAAGCTACCGCGCTTGCGAAAAAATATGGATTGAAGGTTCACGTCCTGGATCGCGGCGACATGAAAAAGCTCGGCATGGGCTCCATGCTTTCGGTCGCCGTCGGCAGCGACGAACCCCCGAAAATGATCGCACTCGAATACCGCGGCGACAAGTCCAGCAAGAATGTGCTCGGCCTTGTCGGCAAGGGCATCACGTTTGACACCGGCGGCATTTCGCTCAAGCCGGCACTCGACATGGACGCGATGAAGGGCGACATGGCCGGCGGCGCCACCGTCATCGGCGCGATGGCGGCCATCGCGCAGCTCAAACCAAAAGTCAACGTCACCGCCGTTATCTGCGCCTCGGAGAACATGCCGTCGGGCAAGGCCACGAAACCAGGCGATGTGGTGCGCGCGATGAACGGCAAGAGCATCGAGGTCATCAACACCGATGCGGAAGGCCGGCTCGTCCTCGCCGATGGACTGTGTTACGCGCGCCATCTCGGCGCCACACAGCTCGTCGACATCGCCACCTTGACCGGCGCGGTCGTGGTGGCGCTCGGCAATACCACAACCGGTGTCATGTCAAACGACCGGACGTTCGTCGATCTCTTCCACGCCGCCACCGATCGGTATGACGAACGGTATTGGGAGCTGCCGCTTTATCCGGAGTACGCGGACCTCATTCGAAGTCCCATCGCGGATATGAAGAACAGCGGCGGCCGCCCCGCCGGCACGATCTTCGGCGCGATGTTCATCAAAGAGTTCGTCGACGACCAGCCGTGGATCCACCTCGATATCGCCGGCACTTCCACCACCGACAAAGATGCCGGGCACCTCGCCAAGGGGCCGAGCGCGGTGGCGCTTCGGCCGCTCGTGCGTTTGGCCGAGCTGATGGCCAAACATCGCGTTCCCGCGAAGGCCGATGAAAAGGCCCACGCGCGCTTCCTCAATTAGAGTAGATTCAAATTAGTACTAGGGCAAGCGATGCTTGCCCTAGTACGGATAACCCTCATAAGAATCCACGGCGCTAGTTGAACGCTTGGATGCCGGTCTGCGCGCGGCCGAGGATGAGTGCGTGGATGTCGGCAGTGCCTTCGTACGTGTTCACCGCCTCGAGGTTCATGACGTGGCGTATGACGTGAAATTCGTCGGAGATGCCGTTGCCGCCGTGCATGTCGCGTGCGACGCGCGCGATCGCAAGCGCTTTGCCGCATGAGTTGCGTTTCAGCATCGAGACCATCTCCGGTTCGGCGCGATGCTCGTCCATCAGTCTGCCCAAACGAAGCGCGGCCTGAAGTCCGATCGTGATCTCCGTCTGCATGTCCGCGAGCTTGAGCTGAACGAGTTGGGTCGCCGCGAGCGGCCGGCCGAATTGCTCGCGGTCCAGGACATACTGTCGCGCTGCATGCCAGCAAAATTCAGCCGCGCCCAGTGCACCCCATGCGATTCCGTATCGCGCTTTGTTGAGGCAGCCAAACGGGCCGCCAAGGCCTTCCGCCCCCGGCAAGTAGTTCTCGGTGGGGACGAACACGTCGTCCATGCTGATCTCGCCGGTGCTCGACGCGCGCAGGCTGAACTTCCCCTGGATCGGCGGCGCGGTCAGACCCTTCATGCCTTTTTCTAGGATGAAGCCGCGGATCACATCGGCGTCGTCTTTCGCCCAGACGACGAACACATCGGCGATCGGCGAATTGGTGATCCACGTCTTGGCGCCTTGCAGGCGATAGCCGCCCTCCGCTTTGCGTGCGCGCGAGATCATGCTGCCTGGATCCGAACCGTGGTTGGGCTCCGTGAGTCCGAAGCACCCGACGATCTCGCCAGACGCCAAGCGCGGCAGAAAGCGCTCGCGCAGTTCGTCGGTGCCGTAGGCATGGATCGGATGCATCACGAGGCTCGACTGCACGCTCATCGCCGAGCGGTAGCCGCTGTCGACGCGCTCCACTTCACGCGCCACGAGGCCGTAGCTCACGTTGTTCACGCCGGCACATCCGTAGCCTTCGATGGTCGAGCCCAAGAACCCCAACTCTCCCATTTCGCGAAGTATCTCGCGGTCGAAATGTTCGTTGCGATTGGCCTCGAGCACGCGCGGCATGAGTTTTTCCTGGCAATACGCCCGCGCGGCGTCGCGCACGTGGCGTTCGTCTTCAGACAACTGATCTTCCAGCAGAAGCGCGTCGTCCCAGCGAAATTCGGTCATCGCGGAATCACCGCCGTGGCTTCGATCTCGACCTTCGCGCCCTCTTCCATCAGCCCGCTCACCTCGACGACCGACATGGATGGGAAGTGCCGCCCCATGACGTCGCGGTATGCTGCTCCGATCTCTCGCTGCATCGAAAGATATTCGCGCTTGTCGGTGACGTACCAGGTCATGCGCGCGACGTGCGACGGCTCGGCCCCGGCATCGGCGAGCACGGCGACGATATTGAGCAACGCTTGGCGGACTTGAGCCGCAAAATCCCCCGAGACGATGCGGCGCTGCGCGTCCCAACCGATCTGTCCGGCGACGAAGACGAGCACGCCATCGCACGTGATGCCGTTGGCGTAGCCTTTTGCCGGCGCCAACCCGGCCGGCTGAAGCACTTTCATCCGCTCATCCTTCGCGCAGCTTGAAGCGCTGCAGTTTGCCGGTCTCGGTTCGCGGCAGTGCTTCGACGAATTCTATCCGGCGCGGGTACTTGAAGGGCGCGATCGTCGCCTTTACGTGATCCTGGAGCTCAATGGCGACGCTCGAGTCGCCTCGCGCACCGTCGCGCAATACGACGAAAGCCTTGACAACGTGCCCGCGGTCTTCATCCGGAGCGCCCACCACGGCGCATTCGAGCACGCGCGGATGAGCGAGAAGCGCAGCCTCCACCTCGGGGCCGGCGATGTTATAGCCCGACGAGATGATCATGTCGTCGGTGCGCGCTTGGAACCAAAAGTAGCCGTCTTCGTCCATCTTGTAGGCGTCGCCGGTGAGGTTCCAGCCGTTGAAGACGTATTGACGCTGACGGTCGTCTGCGAGGTAGCGGCAACCGGTCGGACCTTTCACCGCGAGCCGGCCGATCTCGCCTGCGGGAAGCGGCTCGCCGTCGTCCCCGAGCACGCACGCCTGGTAGCCGGGCACAGGCAAACCGGTGGCGCCTGGACGGATCTTGTCGCCGGCGGCCGCGATGAAGATGTGCAGCATCTCAGTGGAACCGATTCCGTCGATGATCTTGATGCCCGTGGTTCGCTCCCACCCTTCGCGAGTGTTGAGCGGCAACGGTTCGCCTGCGGACACGCACGTACGTAGCGATGACAGATCGTATGAGCTCGCCAAAGGCGTCATCGCACGAAACGCCGTTGGCGCCGTGAAGCACGTCGTCGCTCGGTGCCGCGCGATGCCTTCGAGCATGGCGTCGGGAGTGCTCTTCTCCAGCATCACCGTGGATGCGCCGGCTCGGAGCGCGAAGAGCAGCAAACCGCCGAGCCCAAACGTGAATGCGAGCGGCGGTGATCCGATGAAGACGTCGGCGGCAGACGGCTTCACGATCTTTTCGGAAAACGTATCGCAAATCGCGAGTACGTCGCGGTGGAAATGCATCGTGCCCTTTGGCTTGCCCGTGGTCCCCGACGTGAACGCGATAATGCACACGTCGTCGGCGGCGGTGTTCACGCTCTCGAACGATCCATTTTGGCGCGCCATGCGCGCGGCAAGACCGTCGGTGCTTCCGTCGCTGGTGTAAATGATTTTCTCGAGCACCGGGCAGGCCCGCGCGGCGACGGTCATCTCCGCCTCGAGGCGCCGGTCGCACAGCGCTGCGCCAACGCGCGCCTTGTCGATCACTTCGGACAGCTCTTTGGACCGCAACAGCGGCATCGTTGCGACGACGATGCAGCCGGCTTTCACGATGCCCAGCCAGCACGCCGCGAACGTCGCGTTGTTATAACCGCGGACGAGCACGCGCGCGCCCGGAACGAGGCCGAGATCGTCGCGCAAGACGCCGGCGATCCGGTTTGCATCGTCGAGCAACTGCGCATACGTGCGCTCGCCGTCGGCACCGATGACCGCCGGGCTGGCGCCGCTTCCGCCTGCCACCTTCTTATCCAATAACTCGACCGCGCAATTCATGCGCGCCGGATATTGCAGCTCCGGCAATGCGAAGATGAGGTCCGGCCACAGCTCTTGCGGCGGCAGGTTGTCGGCCGCGAACGTGTCGACGTGCGACGTGTATCGCGTCATCTCTCTCCTGCAGCCGGAACGACGGACTCCGAGTGGCCCCGAAACGTCTCCCGCGCCACGATGAGCTTCTGCACTTCGGTGGCGCCTTCGTAGATCCGAAGAGCGCGGATCTCGCGGTACAGCCGCTCCACCGGATTGCCGCGCACCACGCCTAGGCCGCCGAAGATCTGCACGGCGTGATCGATGACCGATTGCGCGGTCTCCGTAGCCGTCATCTTGGCCATGGCCGCTTCGCGCGTGCCAGCTTTTCCCAACACATCCCGCGTCCACGCGGCGCGATAGGTGAGCAGCGCGCTTGCATCGATGCCCGTCGCCATATCGGCGATCGCCGTTTGCGTGAGCTGCATATCCGCCAGCGTATGGCCGAACATGACGCGCGCCGTCGCTCGCGCCACGGCCTCATCGAGCGCGCGCCGCGCCATGCCGAGCGCCGCTGCGGCCACGCTCGCGCGGAAGATGTCGAGCGTCTGCATGGCGATCTTGAAACCGTCTCCTCGTGCACCGATCAGATGTGCGCCCGGCACGCGGCACCCGGAAAATCGCAGCGTCGCGAGCGGATGCGGCGCGATGACGTGAATGCGTTCGGCTATCGTCAATCCCGGTGCATCCGCGTCGACGACAAATGCGCTGATGCCTCGGCTGCCGGGCGCCTCGCCGGTGCGCGCGAACACGACGTAGAATTGGGCGATGCCGCCGTTTGAGATCCATGTCTTCTCGCCGTCGATGACGTAGTCATCGCCCTCGAGTCGCGCAGTGGCCGTCATCGAACCCACGTCGGAGCCTGCCTCGGCTTCCGAAATCGCGAACGCGGCGATCGCATCGCCTGCACAGACGGGCGGCAAGTATTTATTTCTTAGCAGCGCGGAGCCGTGCAATGAGATCGCGCCGCTGCCGAGGCCTTGCAGCGCGAAGGCGAAGTCGGCCAACGCGTCGTGCCGGGCGAGTATTTCCCGGATCAAACAGATCGAGCGCACGTCCAACGAAGGTCCGACGCCGCCGTGGTCCGCGGTCACGCAGTGCCGCAGCCAGCCGGCGCGGCCGAGCTTGCGCACGAGATCGCGGCACGCGTCATCCACGTCGGGTCCGTGGTCTCGCCCGCTCCCAAGCTCGCGCTCAGCCCAGGCTTCGACGCCGGCCGAAAGTTCGCGGTGCGAGTCTTCGAAGAACGGCCAGCGCAGATAGGTGGCGTCGCTCATCTTACTCGCCCCGGAATTGCGGCCGCTGCTTGGCGGAAAACGCCTCGTACGCGCGCCGGAAGTCGCCGGTCTGCATGCACATCGCCTGCGCTTGGGCTTCCGCTTCTATCGCGTCGTCAAGCGCCATGGACCATTCGAGGTGCAGCATCTTCTTCGTCATGGCGTGCGCGAAGGTGGGCCCCGAGGCGAGCGACGCAGCAAGCGCACGCGCGTCGGCGGCAAGAGACTCGGGCGCGCACAGCCGGGAGTAAAACCCCCAAGCGAGCGCCTCTGCGCCGCCGAGCGCGCGGCCGGTGTAGAGCAGTTCGGCAGCCCGGCCGTGGCCGACGACGCGCGGCAGCATGGCACACGCGCCCATATCGGCGCCCGCAAGACCGACTCGGACGAACAGAAAAGCAACGCGGCTTCGCTCTGTGCCAAGACGCAGGTCCGACGCGAGGGCGAGGATCGCGCCACCACCCGCGCAGACGCCGTCGATCGCGGCGATGATCGGCTGCGGACACGCGCGCATCGTCTTCACCAGATCGCCCGTCATCCGGGTGAAGTCGAGCAATTCCGGCGCCGCCATTTTCGTGAGCGGGCCGATGATATCGTGGACGTCGCCGCCCGAGCAGAAATCGCCACCTTCGCCGCTGAGGACGATCGCTTTTACGCGGTTCTCAAACCGAAGGTTGTCGAACAAGTCGCGGAGTTCTGCATACGATTCGAAGGTGAGCGGATTTTTGCGCTCCGGCCGGTTCAATGTGATCGTGCCGATGCCGTCCGCCACGTGCCACGCGAACGAGCGCGCTCGATAGTCGAACGCGGAAAATCTCTCGCCCCGTACATTCATCGTGCGCCGTCCTTTGCCGCGGCCGCCAAATGGGCCTTGAGCGTCGCGAGCAGACCGTAGCAATCGGCTTGGTCGCGCGCGCCGAGCCCTCCGAAAAGGTCGATGATCCACGATTCATGCGCTCGCGCCATGTCTCGAAACGCCCGTTTGCCCGCAGCCGTCAACCGCACTCGCTGGGCTCGCCGGTCGTTCGGCGCGGTCGTCCGCGCGACCAGGCCTTCATGCTCGAGTTGGTCGGCGATGGCGGTGATATTGCCGCCGGAGACCATCATGCGGCGCGAGATCTCGCCCATGGAGAGACCGCCCGCGTTGCGTTCGAGCTGCGCCATGAAATCGAATCGAGGAAGTGTGGTAGCGAATTGCGTCCGCAAACGGGAGCGCACCGTGCTCTCCACGAGATTCGAGCACGCCAACAATCTGAGCCACAGCCGCAGAGCGCGGTGATCTTCGCCGGTAGCGCGAGTCTCGCTATCGAGCGTCATCCCGCTGCCTCGTCGCCCGCAACGACAATGGCCTGGCCTGTGACCGACTCCGAACCGAGCAGACAAAGCGAGACGACGGACTCGGCCACCTCGGCGGGCCGCAGCAATCTGCGCTGCGGATTGGTCCCGGCGAGTTTCGCGCGCGCGACGTCCGCCGGCATTCCGGTCTTGGCCACGATGTTTGCGACCGACGCATCGGTCATGGGCGTATCCACGTATCCCGGACAAACAGCGTTCACCGTGATGCCTGTGGCGGCGAACTCGGCCGCCAGCGCGCGCGTCAAGCCGATGACGCCGTGCTTAGAGGCGCAGTATGCGGCGATGTAGGCGCCGCCGCGTAACCCGGCGATGCTCGAAATGGAGATGATGCGGCCCCACCCGGCGTGCCGCATCCCCGCTTCGACGGCTTTGCAGCAGAAGAATGGGCCCGTCAGGTTCGTGGCGATGTGACGATTCCAAAGCGCGGAATCGGTCTTCGAAAACGGTGCGCTTTCGGCCACGCCGGCACTATTGACGAGAATCGTGATAGGCCCGAACGCGGCGGCCGCGGACTCGAACGCATCGTTTACCTCATGTTCGTCCGTGACATCGGCGATCCGCGCCTGCGCGCGACGGGTTCCTCCGATATCCGCGACGGCGATCTCGAGCCGTTCGGCCGATCTTCCAGCGAGCGTCACGCGCGCACCGTGATCCATCAACATGCGCGCGGTGGCGAGCCCTATTCCGCCCGCGCCGCCGGTGATCAGCGCATGACGCCCGTCGAGCTCGCCGCTCACGCCTGCGCCGCCTGAGTCTGCATGGCGCGCTGCAGGTTGCGCAAGTACTGCGCCTTCCCTTGCAGATATTGCTTAGGCCAATCGACCGTCTCATACCCGAGCTGCGCCGCGGCGTGCAGCGTCCAATACGGGTCGGCCAGATGGGGACGCGCGAGCGCGCAAAGATCCGCGCGGCCGGCTGCGATGATGCCGTTCGCATGATCCGGCTCGAAGATGTTGCCCACCGCCATAGTTGCGATGCCCACCTCGTTGCGGATGCGGTCCGAATACGGCGTCTGGAACATGCGCCCGTAGACCGGTGATGCCAATCGCGAGGTCTGACCGGCGGAAACGTCGATCAGGTCGGCGCCTGCCGCCTTAAATGCGCGGGCGATCTCCACCGAATCGGCGCCCGTGATGCCGCCGTCGACCCAGTCCGTTGCCGAGATGCGCACCGACATCGGCCTTTCTTGCGGCCATACCGCGCGCAATGCGCTGAACACTTCAAGGGGATAGCGCAGGCGGTTTGCGAGCGAGCCGCCGTACTCGTCTTGGCGATGATTCGAAAGCGGCGTGATGAACGACGACAAGAGGTAGCCGTGCGCGCAGTGAAGTTCGAGCAAGTCAAATCCGCAGGCCGCTCCCAGACGGGCCGCCCTGACGAACTCGTCGCGCACGCGATCCATATCCGCACGCGTCATCTCTTGAGGCAACGCATTGCTCGGGCCGGACGCCATTGCCGACGGGGCGATGAGCGGCCAATTGCCCGACGCCAACGGTTCGTCGCCGTCTTCCCAACCGAGCTGCGTGGAGCCCTTCGGCCCCGCGTGGCCCAACTGCAACGCGATCTTCGCGTGCGTCCACTCGTGAACGAATTCGACGATGCGGGTCCATGCCGCGGCGTGACCGGGTGAGTACAAGCCGGCGCACCCCGGCGAGATGCGCGCGTCGGCTGAGACACACGTCATCTCGGTGAACACCAAAGCCGCGCCGCCTTGTGCGCGAGATCCCAGATGCACGAGGTAGAAATCGTTTGGCATTCCGTCCGTGCACGAATACATGGCCATCGGCGAGACGACGATGCGGTTGTGCAGTTCGAGGTCGCGAAGTTTGAACGGCGTGAACATGGGTGGCGCAGGCCGGTGCGGCGCTTGGGCCGAGTCGGCGACCCACGCCTCCACATCCGCGACGTACGCGCCGTCGCGCGTGCGCAGATTTTCGTGGCTGATGCGCTGACTTCTGGTCAACAGGCTATAGGCGAACTGCTCCGGGCCGAGCGACGCGTAGCGGTCGACGTGCTCGAACCACTCCATGCTATTGCGCGCCGCGTTCTGAAGCCGGAGAACTTCGACGGTGCGTTCGGCTTCGTAAGCCTCAAATGCCGTTTCGAGATTCGCGCTGGATGCCACCGCGCGTGCGAGCGCGATCGCATCCTCCATCGCCAGCTTCGTGCCGGAGCCGATGGAAAAGTGCGCCGTGTGGGCTGCGTCGCCGAGCAGCACGATATTGCCGTGGTGCCACGAGCGGTTGCGCACCTGGACGAATGTGACCCACGGGTTCGCGAGATGCGCAGCGTTGCAACGCAGCGCGTGGCCATCTAAGTAACGTCCGAAGAGCTTTTCGCAAAACGCTGTTGTCTGCGCGACGTTCATCGCGTCCAGTCCCGCCGCGCGCCAGGTCTCTTCGCGGCATTCCACGATAAACGTGCTCGTTTCGGGGTCGAACGGATACGCGTGCAGCGTGAACCATCCCGCCTCGGTTCGTTCGAAGGCGAAGGTGAATGCGTCGAGATGTTTTGCCGTGCCCATCCAGACATAACGACATTCGCGCGTTTCCAGCACCGGCCCGAACACGTCGGCGTGGATCGCACGAATGCGGCTGTTGGCTCCGTCGCACGCGACGATCAAATCGGCCCCGGCGACCTGCGCGTCGTCTGCTACATCGGTTTGGAACTGGATTTCGACGCCGAGCGCGGCGGCGCGACGCGCCAAGATATCGAGCAGCACGGTGCGGCGGATGCCGCTAAATCCTTGTCCGCCAGCCGTGATGAGCCGGCCGCGAAAGTGGATGTCGATGTCATCCCAATGGATAAATCCGTCTTCGATTTCGCGATGGCTCGGCGGATCCGCCAAAGCGAGATTGCCGAGCGTCTGATCGGAGAAAACGACGCCCCAGCCAAATGTGTCGCCAGGGCGGTTGCGCTCGTAGACGGTGATCGCGTGATTCGGATCGGACCGCTTCATGAGCAATGCGAAATAGAGTCCGGCCGGACCGCCCCCTATGCAGGCAATGCGCATGCGTCCTCCCGCCAAAGTGCTTTCAGCCTAAATATATTACATCTAAAGGAATTATGCAAGGAGGAGGCTTGCCCCGTTCCTGTAGGAGGGTGAGCAACGCTCACCCATTTTTGGGCAAGCATCGTTTGCCCCAGTACGGTCACCCTCCTACAAAGGTCGGGCCTACATCACGCCGTTAGGGCAGAATTTCATGTGCACGGCGTGCGGCACGTAGTACGCGTGCAGGTCGTAGTGCGCGAAGGGCATTCCTGGGTGGCCGTTCTTCAAATAGTCGATATCCACGTGGTCGATCGTATAGCCCGGCAGCGGCCGCAAGACGTTATCCCAGGAGCCGCCGGCCGCAAACTGTTTGGGTGTGAGCATGATCTCGGTGAATACCGGCTTCCCTTGATTGACGCCGTAAATCGTCGATCCGGCTAACGGCTTCGTCACGTCGGCGTAGTGCACGCCCATCGTCTTGACGCAGGGCGACACTTGAACGAAATTGGCGGGAATGGGTTTCGGCGGCGGCGGCGATTTAGCTGGCATCATCGAATCGGCGTACGCCGTCGCGACGGATAATGCGGCGGCGGTGGCGAGCCCAAACGCAATACGACCAAGGACCATCATGCGGACCTCCTTGACGCGTGTGTGAATTGCGCGGTAATTGCTACGCGGCTCTAAGAATTGCCTGCACCAGTTGCGCGACCGCGCGAGCGGCACGAACATCGAATATATGTGACGGCTTGGAACCGGCACGAAGTGGAGTTGGAAGGAACACACCGGCGGCGGCAAGATCGCGGTCGATGAGCTGGAGAACGGCCACGGCCGCGCCCTGTGCCGGATCGGTTTTGGCGGTGCGATGAGCGAGATATGTACGGTGGTGCATCGATTGGTAAGACACGGAAGTCGCCGGTCTGTGACATCGTGAGGTCATATAGATTCTCGTAGGAGGGTGAGCAACGCTCACCCAAAACGAGGCAAGCGATGCTTGCCCTCCTACCTAAGAACGGGGCAAGCGATGCTTGCCCTAATACGAGTTAGCCGCTCATCGCGGGATCGGCGAGCACACCTTCGACCGGCCGCACCACTCCCTGTAACTGCTCGTCGATGCCTTGCGGATACTTGCCCGTGAAGCAGCCGGTGCAAAGCTCGCGGCGATCGCGCTCGGTGGCGGCGATCAATCCATCCAGACTGAGGAATCCCAACGAATCCGCACCGATCTCCTCGCGTATCTGGGGCACGGTGAGATTGGCCGCGATCAACTGATCGTACGAGGCTGTGTCCACTCCTAAGAAACAGGGATGCCGCATGGGCGGACACGTGATGCGCACGTGCACCGACTTCGCGCCCGAACGCCGCAGCAGCGCCACCAACTGCTTGGTGGTTGTGCCACGAACGATGGAGTCGTCGACGAGGACGACGCGGCGGCCGTTCAGATTGGCGAGCAGCGGATTGAACTTCAGCTTCACGCCCTGCGCGCGGATCTGCTGATCGGGCTGGATGAATGTCCGCCCGATGTAACGGTTCTTCATCAAGCCTTCGATGTACGGCAGGCCCGATTCATCCGCGTAGCCGATGGCCGCCGCGGTCGCGCTGTCCGGAACGCCCATGACGACGTCGGCTTCGACAGCATGCTCTTTAGCCAGTTCGCGGCCCATGCGGTATCGCGCGAGATACAATTCGCGCCCAGCGTATACGGTATCCGGCCGCGAGAAATAGATGTACTCGAACACGCAATTCGCGCGTTTGAACTCGGTGGGCACCATGCGGCTGCGCATGCCGTTGGCATCGATGATGATGATCTCTCCGGGTTCCACCTCGCGCACGAACTCTGCGCCCACTGTGGACAACGCGCAAGACTCCGAAGCGAGCATCCAGCCGCCATTGTATTTTCCCAGGCAGAGCGGACGGATGCCCCACGGATCGCGAAAACCGAACAGCTGGGTTTCGGTGCACATGACGATGGAAAAAGCCCCGATGCAGCGGTCCATGGTGCGCACGATGCGCTCTTCCATGTCGCCGTCGGGTTCCAAGGCGATCAAGCGCGCCATGATGTCGGTGTCGGAGTTGCTCGTTGGAACGGTGGTGTCGCTAAGCAGATCGCGCAGAGCGCCGGTGTTCACTAGGTTTCCATTGTGCGCGATGGCGAACCAGCCGAGGTCGCAATGCATCATGAGCGGTTGCGCGTTGTACACAACCGACGATCCGCTCGTCGAATAGCGCGTGTGGCCTACCGATAGATGCCCCGAAAGTGCGCCGAGATGCGCTTCGTCGAACACCTGAGAGATGAGGCCCATCTCCTTGTGACAGCGCAACACGGCGCCATCGGAGACGGCCATGCCGGCGCTTTCCTGACCGCGATGCTGTAACGCATAGAGCGCGAAAAATGTGGCGCGGGCCACGTCTTGGCCCGGTGTGAAAAAGCCGCACACACCGCAGGCATCGTGTATGGCGTCCTCGCTGCCCTCCGGCTTAGGAAGGTAGCCGTTCCAACTCTGGGGCAGGGGCGTATCCATACACCTATGACACTACCGTATAGGCACAAACGTGTCAACCTTCGGGCAAACAAAACACACGCTGGCTTGCCGCTTGAGCACTACGAGTAGGACGCATGAGCGGAACGTCAAGCTCTAGTCAGCGGGTACTCTCGCCGCGATGTCGCTGCGGCACACCAGCTTCGTCCCCGGCGCCAGTCGCTTTCCGTACGCGCCGCAGGAGGCATAGGCGGCAGCGCGGGCATCCGCAATCGTGTCGCCCAGCGCCGTCACAGTCAATACGCGGCCGCCGGCAGCATCCACCGTCTCGCCATTGATCGCCGACGAGCCCCAAAACGTCGCGCCATCGACGTGGGGTAGCCCTTTCACGGGCTCGGATTTCAGTGGGTAGCCTTCCGTGGCAAGCACAACGCCGACGCACGCGCGCGACGTGAATCGCGGCTGATCCTTCTCCGCCACCTCGCCGTTCGCGCACCCGAGCAGCAGCGCAGCGAGATCGGACTCAAGGCGCGGCAACACAACTTCTGTCTCGGGATCGCCGAATCGCGCGTTGAATTCGAGCAACATCGGCCCGTCGGCAGTCACCATGACCCCGGCGTACAAGCAGCCGCGATAGTCGGTGCCATCGTGGCGGAGACCCTCGAGCGCCGGCGCCATGATCTCGACGCCGATCCGTGTCGATCCCGCGTCGTCTAGAACGTCTGCAGCCGGCGAATATGCGCCCATGCCGCCGGTGTTGGGGCCGGTATCCCCGTCGCCGGCGCGCTTATAGTCGCATGCCGGAGCGAGCGAGTACGCCCGGTGGCCGTCGGTGACCCACATGACCGACGCTTCCCGGCCGCGCAGCGCTTCCTCTAGGACAACTGTTGAGCCGCCGCCGGGAACCTTGCGTTCGCCGTACCAGCCCTCGAGGAGCGACCTCGCTTCGGCGACGGTCTCGCAGACGACGACGCCCTTGCCGGCCGCCAGGCCATCGGCCTTGACGACGACGCTGCCCCAGGCCCACTCGTTGAGTTGCCGCTGCGCCTGCTTCAAGTCGTGGACGAGACGGAATCGCGCCGTCGGAATGCCGTGGCGGGCCATGAATTGCTTGGCGAACGCCTTGCTCGACTCAAGCCGCGCGCCGTTCCGGTTTGGGCCGAACGTCGGTATCCCCGCAGCGCGCAACGCGTCGGCCAATCCGGCCGCTAGCGCAGCCTCCGGACCGATGACGGCCAGTCCGATTCCCTCAGCCAACGACTTTGCCACGATCTGCGGCGCCGCCGTCACTGGGGCGCCAGGCCAATTCGTTCCGAGGACGGCGGTGCCGGCGTTGCCGGGTGCGGTGAACAGCGCGTCGACGCTCGGCGATTGCGACAGTTTCCAGGCCAGCGCGTGTTCGCGCCCGCCCGCGCCGACGATGAGAACCTTCACCCGGGCACGTGGCTAGCGGATGCTCTCATTCCCATTCGATGGTCGCGGGGGGCTTTGAGGTGATATCGTACACCACGCGATTCACGCCGTGCACTTCGTTGACGATGCGCGTGGAGATGCGCTGAAGCGCTTCGTAGG
>DATCBN010000033.1 GCA_036511855.1 Candidatus Eremiobacteraceae bacterium
TACTCGCGCTCTTCGGGTTAGACCGGTTCTATGGAGCCGATTCCATGCCGAAGCTCACCGACCCGTGGGCCACCGACGGGCCGTGGCCGCAGGCGTTCATATCTTGATCAGCATGGCCGGCAAGGTCATCCGCCACAACTATCGCAAGCTCGCGTCCAAGGCCGTGCGCGCGAGCCATGAGTTCTTCGTCGACGCCGGCGGCGACCACCGCTCTACCATCTTTCTAGCGGGGGGCGGACGCAGCGGCACGACGTGGATCGCGCAGATCCTCAACTATGACAATACTTACCGCATGATGTTCGAACCCTTCTATCCCAAAGAGGTGCCTATGTGCCGTTCGTTCGGCCCGGCACTCTACCTTCGGCCGGATGCGGTTGATCCAAGCAGACGCGAAATGGCCGGCCGCGTTCTAGCCGGGCGATTGAAAGGCGGATGGGTCAACCAGTACAACAACAAATGGTATGCGACGCGCCGCATCATCAAGGATATCCGAGTCAATCTTTTTCTCAAATGGCTGAACGTCAATTTTCCCGGCATGCCCGTGATCCAATTGTGGCGCCACCCATTGGCCACGGTGGCGTCGCGCATGGTCTTGGGCTGGGAGACGTACGCGGATCCCTATCTCTCGCAGGCGGCGCTCGTCGAAGATCATCTCGCGGGTGTCGCGGAAGAGATGAGAGCCGCCACCGATCCGTTCGATCAGCAAGTATTCAGGTGGTGCGTCGAGTCGTACGTGCCGTTGCGCCAATTCGCGGCTGGGGAGATCCATCTTGCCTTTTACGAACGGTTCGTTTCCGAGCCGGCAGCGGCGATCGCAGGAGTCTTCCGGCACATCGGGCGCATCTACGACGAGAAGGCACTTTCGGTGCTCACCAAACCTTCGACTCAGACCCGCAGAAGAAAAAGCGCCATCGTCACCGGCGGCAACGTCCTAGAGCAGTGGCGTGAAGCCATTTCGGCCGAACGCGTCCGCCGGGCGGTGCGCATCTTGTCCTTGTTCGGACTCGATCGCATTTACAACGAAGAAACGATGCCGGACGTCAATGCGGCATACGAGATGCTCGGCGTGAAAAAGTAGACGGTGGACGACGCACGCCGGCGGCCGAAATCATTGACGATCGCCGGCCGAATCCGCCGCCGCCTTTCCGTCATAGTTCACAATTTGTACGTCGATGTAAACCGGGACGCAAGCGCGACCGTGCTGCTCTGCGGCTCCGGCCGCAGCGGCACGACGTGGCTCGTCGGCGTCGCGAACTACGACAACTACTACCGCCTCATGATCGAGCCTTTTTTTCGCGCCCACGTCCCAGCAGTGAAGGCGTTCCGACGGCGCCAGTATTTGCGGCCGTCAAATGTCGACCCGACGTACCTTGGACCGGCGACGTCGATCTTCACCGGCGCCATCCGCGATGGGTTCATCGATCAATTGAACCGCCGGATCGTCTGCACTTCGCGCATCGTGAAGGACGTGCGATGCACGCTGATGCTCGGATGGCTTCGCGCCCGCTTTCCCGCAATGCCGATCGTGCTGGTGCTTCGCCATCCATGCGCGGTGGCGCATTCGCGGGCTAAGCTCGGATGGGACGACATCCGTGAAGATTACCTCGGGCAGCCCGATCTCGTGACGGATCATCTCGCGCCGTTCGCAGGCGCGATACGAGCCGCTAGTACAGATTTCGAGCGCCACGTCTTCGACTGGTGCGTCGAGAACTACGTTCCGTTCCGCCAATTAGCGCCGGGCGGCGTGCATCTGGCGTACTACGAAAATTTTTGCGTCGATCCGGCGCGCGAACTCGATCGATTGTTCGCGTTTTTGGGGCGGCCATACGATGCGAGGATATTCTCCACGCTCACGCGATCGACAGCCTCTGCGTTCGCCGCAGGACGCGCGCGGTCGTCGGCGGTCATCAGCGAAGAAAGCCTAACCGAATCGTGGCGCGGTCAACTTTCGCGAGACCAGATCGACCGGGCATATGAGATCGTGGCATCATTCGGTTTGGAACGGATCTACGGCCGCGCATGGCTGCCCGACATGGATGGAGCGCTTGCGACGTTTTCGGGTGCGACGGATATTGCATCCGTAGCACCAGGCTAGAGCGACGAAACGAATTTGGGCGGGGAGTGTGCGAGACCGCGCAGGAAGTTAACCGCATACAACACATGGACGACCGGAAACAGCACGCACGCGCAGAGGTTGACGCCGATCGGCGCTTGCCGCGCGCCAAGAACGACGACCGCGAGCGCGTAGATCGCATACGCCGGGAGCAAAAGCATGCGCCAAGGTGAGATGAGGATCGCGATAAGCGTGAACAGACCGAGAAGGACGACCGCATGACGCCACCGCCGTTCAACCGGATATCGTCGAATCGTCTGCGCGCGCCAGAATCCGTATCCCGACCATTGCCGGACGGTGGACCACACGCCGCGCGTCACGTGATAGCGGTTTTCCACCGGAATGAGCAGCATGCGCCAACCGTCGGCGCGAAGGCGCGATTCGAGTTCCGAATCCTCGTTCGCGATCCAGTTTTCGTCGAAGCCACCCAACCGCTGCAAGAGTCCCGGCCGCCACGCGCCGAGATACATCGTATCCGTGTACCGGGGTTGGGTGAGCTGCAGGACGTCGAGTCTCGCCACGCCGAGCGGATGCGTGAGGAGCGCGCCGGAGAGGCGGGATTGAAAGGTGCCGCCTTCATCGGGCACTTGGTGTCCGCCGACGCAGCCGAGATCCGGAGGTCCGTCCGCGAACGCGGCGACGATATCCGCGAGGTACGCCGGTCCGTACGTCGTGTGCGCGTCGAGGCGGACGATCAAGTCGGTGACGGCCAGTTGCCGGATGCCTGCGTTCAAGCTGATCGGAATGCGCCGCCGGGGATTGCTCACCACCGTGCCCTGTATGTCCGCAGCGGCCAGCCAGCGATCGACCACGGCGACGCTTTCATCGGTGGATGCGCCGTCGACGGCGACGAGCTGGATGCGGCGGTGATCGAATGTCTGCGCAGCGATGCTCGCAAGCGTCTCCGCCAAGCTGGCCGCTTCGTTGAAGACCGGCATGACGAGTCCGATGCGGACGAGTTGCGGATCGACGGTTCGAGCCACGGGAAGATCTGCACGATCGTGCAAGACGGCACTCATACGTTGACGGACTATCCGGCCCGCACCCAATGTTCTCCTCGTGACTCGCGCCGCGGCGCTCCCTGCCGGCGCACGAAGTGAACGGCTTCGACGCTTCGATCCGCGAGCGGACGAAAGCCGGTCTGCGCGGCGTGAAGTCGATGGTCAAACAGGCGCATTTCGACCTCGGCGGCGATCACCGCGACACGATCTTTCTCGCGGGAAGCGGCCGCGGAGGCACGACATGGATAGCGGAGATGATCAATTACGACAATGCGTTCCGCTTTATCTTCGAGCCCTTCAACGCACGCACGGTGCCGCTTTGCGGCGCCTTCGGCAACCGTCAGTATCTTCGGCCCGGCGACGACCGGCCCGAATTCGTGGATGCCGCGCGCGCGATCGTCAATGGAAAATTTCGCAATGGATGGGCCGACTATTACAACCATCGCGTCGTGAGCAAGAAGCGCTTGATAAAGGATATCCGCGCGCACCTCTTCTTGCGTTGGCTCTTCGAGAAGTTCCCCGGGATGCCGATCGTGCTGATGTTCAGACATCCCTGCGCTGTGGCCTCATCGCGGCTTCGTTACGGATGGGGCCACGATCTCGAGGCATTCCTTCACCAGCCGCAGCTCCTCGAAGATCATCTGTCGCCGATGCGCGAGCGGCTCGAGCAACTCAAAGAGCCGTTTGAGATGCACGTCGCGCAATGGTGCATCGAGAACTACGTGCCGCTGCGCCAGTTCACCGCGGGCGAGATCCACGTCGCGTTCTACGAGGATTTTCGAAGCGATCCGCGCCGGGAAATCGCGCGGCTCTTCGCATTCATCGGCAGGCCGCTCACCGAAGACGCCTTCGCCCGTCTCGCGCGGCCGTCGTCCATGGCGTGGGAATCCGCGGCTGGCATCGCGCTCGGCGGCGCACGCTCGGACGGCTGGCGATCGTTCGTCTCCGACGGCGAGGCGAGACGCGCGGCCGAGATTCTCCAGATGTTCGGTCTCGAGCGGCTCTACGACGACGGCGCGGAGCCGCGGATATCTGCGAACGAGATCTTGCCGGCCGTTGCCGCAACTAGGCCCTAGGGCCCAGAAAGCGCCGTTTATTAGGGCTGATGGGGCAGACTTCGCAGGCAATGCCGTTCTTTTTCGGACAAGGTACAACAAGCTACAATCATCTGACACTATTGTCTACCCTCCCGGCACGTCAATACCAACGTCAAACGAGGCTCGAATGAAAGTCACCGTCCTGGGGCTTGGCTACATCGGTCTGCCCACCGCATCGATGTTGGCGCTCGCAGGTCATCGCGTCTTCGGCTACGATGTCAACGTTGCCATGCGCGCGCAGTTGCGGGCCGGCGCGGGTCACATCGCCGAGACCGAAGTCAGAGATATCGTCGCAAAGGCTCTCGCATCCGGAAATCTATCGATCGTCGATGATCTCACCGCTGCAGATGCCTACATCATCTGCGTGCCGACGCCGAACACGTCTGACGGGCGCCCCGATCTTTCATACGTGCAATCCGCCGCTAAGGCCGTCGCGCCGCTCCTGCACGGCGGAGAACTGGTCATCCTCGAATCGACCGTGCCGCCGGGCACGCTCGAGCGCACCGTCGTCCCGGCGATGCGCGCAGCCAGCGTCGATCCGGATTCGATTTTTCTCGCCCATTGCCCGGAGCGCGTCATCCCCGGCGCGATCGTGCGCGAGCTCAAGGAGAACGGACGGATCATCGGCGGCCGCCGGCCCGAAGACGCGAGCAGGGCCAAAGCGCTCTACGCGTCGTTCGTCGATGGCGAGCTGATCGAAACCGACAGCACGACGGCGGAACTCGTCAAGGTCGTCGAAAACACGTTTCGAGATGTGAACATCGCGCTCGCGAACGAGCTCGCGGTGCTATGCGAGGATCTCGAAGTCGACGCGTGGGAAGTCATCAGATTGGCGAACAAGCATCCGCGCGTCGACATCCTGAATCCGGGGCCAGGCGTCGGAGGGCACTGCATCCCGATTGATCCACAATTCCTTGCGGACGCTCATCCGTTTGCGACGGAACTCATCCAAACCGCTCGCCGCGTGAACGCCCGTATGCCGAATCACATCGTGCGCCGGGTCAGGGATCACGTGCCGAGCGGGGAGCATCGCAAGATCGCGTTGCTCGGCGCATCATATAAGGCCGACGTGGACGATTCGCGTGAAAGCCCGTCGGAAAAACTGGTCGCGCTCTTCGAAGAGCTCGATTACGAGACCGCGGTCTTCGATCCCATCGCACGCGGCTTCAAACATGGACTGTACCCGAGCCTCGAAGCTGCGGTCGAAGGTGCGGACGCGGTCGTGCTTGTCGTGGGTCACCGCATCTTTCAGAAGCTGGACCCGGTCGACATCGGACCTCGTATGCGCAGCCGCCTCCTTGTCGACGCTCGCAAATTCTTTGATGCTACACAATGGTCGGACGCCGGATTCACTGTCGAAACGCTCGGCGACGGACGAAGCCGCACCAAACCGATGCTCGCCACCAACGGCCGCCATTAGGCCATTCGGACCACTCCGGGTTGCGAAAAGGTCAGTAGACCTAGACCGTCAAGGCCCATTCCCGCATAGCGCCACAGCCACATAAAAGCTAGGATATTACTTGAGATGGCCATACAAAGCATAAAACTACTCCGCGTCGCGCTCGTCGATGATCAGAACATCGTGCGCGAAGCCTTTGCCGCCTTGATCGAAGAGAGCGGCATCGCCGAAGTGATCGCTTCGTATCCGCATGCCGGCGTATCGGCGGCCGAGCTGCGGCAACAGAACATCGGCGCCGTGCTCATCGGTTTCGAAGCACAGCTCAGCGATCCACTCCAGACAGCCTCGATGCTCGCACTCTCGCTGCCTGGTGTCCCGCTGTGCGCACTCGTTGGCGGCGGCCAACCAACTCTCGTCCACAATGCGATGAAAGCCGGATGCACCTGCGCAGTCAGCACGGGGTCGTCGGTCGAAGTACTCGTCGCAGCGCTACGAGCGCTGAATCTTGGCCAAGCCTGGGTCGATCCAAACCTCGGCGGCAGGCTGCTGATCGCAGAATATGGCGGCGGCGGCAAGATGGGCGCAAATGGATGTAACGAACTGCCCCCTTCCACGCACTAATCTAATGTATAGGAAATTTTGTGAGCAATATGTTTGATTCAGCTTGGACCATCGGAAAAATCACCACTGCGTCGTTGGTCGCGACGACGCTGCTCGCCGCGCCTTGTGCAGCCTTAAGCGCTCCGACCAGCGCTCCGGCACCTGCGGCAACGTCTGTCCCGGCCGCACCGGCGCCTGCGGCGGCTCCCGCCCATTCCGCGGACTATATCATCCATTCCGGCGACCAATTGAACGTCCAGGTATTCGGCGATTCGTCGCTGTCGCAGTCGGTGACGGTCTTGCCGTCCGGCGATATCCAATATCCGCTGATCGGCAAAGTGCACGTGGCGGGCCAATCGCCCGACGACGCGGCGCAGACCATAGCCCACGCACTGAAGAAGTTCGTCCGTAATCCGGTCGTGAGCATCATCTTAGCCCAACAAGGCGAGATCAACGTGCTCGTGCTCGGCGGCGTGCAAAAACCCGGCAAGTACCAATTGACCTCGGCCGCGCATCTGACCGATGCCGTGTCGGTGGCCGGCGGACTCGCAGGCACCGCGCAAGCCTATCCCACCGCGAAGCTGACGGACTACAGCGGCCAACTGAGAGAAGTCTCGCTGCAAAAACTGTACGGCGACGGCGACACGTCGCTGGACTTGCCGGTCACCGACGGTTCCATCGTTTATATCCCATCACCGGTGCTGATCGACGTCGAAGTCTCGGGCGCGGTGGATCATCCGGGCGAGGTCGAACTGTCGCAGGGCGACCGTCTCTCGATGGCCATCGCAAAAGCAGGCAACAGCAATAGCGCCGACGCGGATCTGAACAATATCCACGTCATGCGCACGCTGCCGACTGGTCAAGTGCAGAACTACAACGTCAATCTCTACGATTCACTGCAGCAGGGCAAGACGAACGTGGACATGCCTCTTCAAAAAGGCGACATCGTATTCGTTCCTAAGTCGAAGCACGGGCTCAACGGTAACGGCACGAATCCGCTTTACTTGTTGCTCATCGGGCTTAAAACGCTTGTGAACATTTAGACCTCGAATACATCTTAGGTACATCTAGGGCAGGTAGGATTTGAAGGAGTCGAACGCGATCATGAGGAGCAAACAATTCGTCATCGGAGCCTGCGCCGCGGTAGCGCTCGGCGCAGCAGTCGTCGCAGGATGCGGCGGCGGCTCGGGCGGTAGTTCCGCGTTGCCTGGACCCGGACCCAACCCATCGCCCAGCGTGGGCGTCTCGCCCTCGCCGGTCCCATCGCCGACGCCAACGCCGACGCCGAGTCCGGTGGGATCACCGGTCGTCCTTTCGGGCGGCATGCAAGTCTCCACAGGCGGCACCGTCGGATCCGGCTTCACATACGGACCTGCGGCGAACATAAGCGCCGTGTTCAGTTGCGGCTGCTTCCCGCAAGCGGGCATCGCGCTGACGGACGCGGGCGGACACTGGAGTGCGGTTTCCCCCACCCAAGCCACTCCTGGGCCATCACCATATGTCCTGGTCGCGGGCCGCAACTACATCGTCATCGCTGAGCCGTCCGGCGGCGCCGGACCGCAAGGCTGGACGTTGCTCTTCGCCGGCAAGACACCCGCCACATCGCTCGGTTTGGGCGACTCGAACTCCGTGCTCGCGTCGGCATCGATGAGCGACAACTATACCACCGCCGCCGCTCTCTACGTCTACAAGAAGTCGTCGCAGTGCCTCAACCACAATTGCGAGACCGCGTTTGACGATTGGAACTTCAACGCTGTGCAAGCTTGGGTGACGCACTTGACAACGGGCCCGATCAACTTCGCCGAAACCGCGCTGCTCAACGACATCGCGGCGCAATCGCTCGCCGGCCTGTCGCTCTTCCCGAGTCCGAAAGAGCCGACTTGGAATCCGACGCAGCCGTTGAACACGCTGATCACGTCCGACATCAACGCGGTCGCGGGCAGCGGCGACCTGAGCATACCGACGCCGTGTCCGCTCGGGCCGGCCTCGTGCACCGGAACGCCAACACCGTAAGCAACGCGGGGCGGTCGCCGACCGCCCCACGACTTTTTTTTAAAGAGGATCGAGAGGCATAACGGACCATGTATCAACTGCCCAGCAACGGCCACGTCTCGGCCGTGCAAGATCAGAGCCGAGAGAACGACTTCGAAAAGATATTCACTACGCTGGTCCGCCGGCGTCGGACTTTTTTCGCCATTTTCGGCGTGTTCTTCATCGTCTGTCTTATCTATGCGTTCTTGTGGCCCAAGACGTACATGACGCAAGTCGAGCTCATCACGGGCAACTCGGCCACGAACTTGAGCGGCACCAATTCCGATCTGCCGGTCTTGAACGCTCTGCTCGCGGCGAGCGGCGTCCAATCCGTCGAGACTTACGCCACGCTCATCCAAGACAAGAGTGTCGCTGCAAAGGTGATCAAGAACCTCAGTCTCAAGCACATCAGCCCGTACGATCTGTTGAAATATCACATCGTCGTCCAGCCGGTCACCAACACGCAGATCGTCACGCTCCAGGCGACGTGGTCCACTAAAGAGACGTCAGCCGCCATCGCCAACGAATTCGGCAAAGTGCTCATCGAGAAGCAGCGTGGATTGATCGCCGGCCAATCGGTCAGCGAGATGCAATACCTGCAGACGCAGATCCCAAGCGCCCAAGTCACGATGAACAAAGCAAACACTGCCCTCGCCGATTTTGAGAACGAGCACAGCATCGCGGACATCAGCGCCCAGACACAAGCCACGGTCGGCCAGTTCACCGACACGGCCACGCGCATCGCGCAGGTCCAGGTCGATCAGCAGCAAGCCCAAGCCGCGCTCGGCAACGTCGTCGGTCAAATCGACTCCGCGTCGCGCACCACGGTCGGCGCAACATCGGTGCAGCAGAATCCGGTCGTCACGCAGCTCCAGCAGCAACTCGAGCAGGTGAAAGTGCAGCTCGCATACGCGCGCAAGCAATACACCGAGGCGCACCCCACCGTCATCGCGCTCGAGCAGCAGGAGCAGCAGCTTCAAAAGGAGCTTTCGGCGCAGCCGCCCACATACGTCCAAGGGAATACGATCGTCCCCAATCCGGTGTCGCAATCGCTCGAACAGCAGGGGGCGGCGCTGCGCACGCAGATCGCGAGCGATGCGCAACAGCTCACCGCGCTTGAAGTCCAACAGCGGCAAAACCAAGCGCGCGTCGGGCAACTCCCCAACACCACCCAAAAACTTGCCAACTTGCAGCGCGACGCGGGACTCGCCAACAGCGTCTACGCGACGCTGCGGCAGCACTACGACGACGCGCTGGTCGCGAAAACGCTCGCGCTGTCGAACGTCACCGTGTCGGAGCCTGCCAATCCGGCGTTCGCGCAAGTGAAGCCGTCCTGGGTGCTCGTGCTCGCCATCGGCCTGATTCTCGGGCTCTTGCTGGGTCTCAGCGGCGTCTTCGTCATCGACTTCTTCGACAACACGCTCAAAGACGAGAACGATGTCTTGCGCTCTCTACCGGCGCCTCTTCTCACCAACATACCGAACCTCGAGGCGATCGACCGCAAAGCCCAAGCGCGTCTGCCGCAACTGCGCGCTCTCACGATCGAGGCGTACCTTCAACTGGTCACCGCGATCCGGTTCTCATCGGATAAGCCGCTGCGCACGATCGCGATCACGAGCCCGGCGCAAGGCGACGGCAAGACCACCGTCGCGTTGAGCACCGCCATCGCCATGGCGGAAATGGGGCCGCGGGTTCTGCTCATCGACGCCGACATGCGGCGGCCTGCGCTTCACGATCGCCTAGGCGTCGCAAACGATAGGGGCCTCACAAACGTCGTCATCGGCGATGCCACGCCGCACGATGTCATCGTCGCCACGCGTTACGCCAATCTCGACATGATGCCGGCCGGCGCGCAAGCGCCAAATCCGGTCAAGCTCATCCAGTCTGCGCGTTTTGATGAGATCATCGCCGGACTGCTCGACACGTACCAGACCATCATCTTCGACACATCGGCATTGATGCCGGTCATCGACGCCGCTGCGCTCGCCGCGAAGACCGACGGCGTGGTCCTCGTGGTCTCCGCCGGTCATACCGATTCGGGCACCGCGCAGCGTGCGGTGCAGCGCTTACAATTCGCGACCACCGCTAACCTGTTGGGCATCGTGATGAACCGAGCGACGTCCACCCGTAACGATGTGGTCTACGCCTTCCAAACGTCGAACGGGGACTCCATGTCGTTGACGGGCGATCTGGAGCACTCGACGGGCGCTTGAGAAAGAGGTTGGATTCTACGTGACCGTGAGCAAGCAGGCTCGCCCCGGCGCAAGCGGTGATCGCTTGCGCTTCGCGCTGCGGGTCGCTGCCGAAGCAGCGATCGCCGCCGGCGCGTTCGCGGCGGCCGGCTATCTCACGGGTTCGGGTCACTTGGTGACGACCGGCAATCTATTGGCGGGGATAGTTTTTCCGGCGCTGCTACTGACCTGTGCGGCCTTTATCTTCGAACGGTTCTCGTTCGATTCCACGCGGACGGTCTGGGCCGGCGCCGGCACCGCGGCCGCGGCCGGAATCCTTGCAATATATGCGCAGCTCGCGTCGTCCGCACCGTGGACGGCGGCACAAGCGATCGTCGCTGCCGCCCTGTACATCGCCGCACGATCGGTCCTGTTCGGCAGCAGATCCGGTTTGTCGCGCGGACTTTCTCAGAGCAAGCCGCACGCGCAGCGCGCGATCATCATCGGTTCGAAAGACGCAGCAAGCGCGGTCTTGCGTTCGATCGCCGCGCGCGCCGATCTGCCCTTCGACGTCGTCGCCTGTCTTGACGATGAGACGGACCGCCATTCGGTCGAAGGCGTGCCCGTCCTTGGGGGAATCGACCGCCTGCCCACCGTCGCCGCAGGTTGCGGCGCCGGATGCGTCATCATCGCGTCCTCACAGCTTTCGCCGGATCGCGTCCGGCGGATCAACGAGATGTGCTCGCACCTCTCGGCGCCCGATGGCTCGAAGATCTTGGTCAAGGTGATGCCGGAAGTCGCTGAGTTGCTGATGGGCACAGTGCGAGTCTCGCGCTTGCGCGACGTGTGCCTCGAAGATCTGCTGCAGCGCCGCGGCGTCAACGTCGATGCTGCGCTTGCCGCGCCCCACTTGCGCAATCAGGTCGTGTTGATCACGGGCGCCGGCGGTTCCATCGGCGGCGAGCTCTGCCGCCAGATCGCCGCGTTCGAGCCACGATTGCTGCTGCTGCTCGGGCACGGCGAGAACAGCTTGTTCGCCATCGATCAAGAACTGCGCTCGCTCGGATTCACGCGCACGAGGATCGTCGTGGCCGATGTGGCCGACGCAGCGCTCATCCGGCGCGTGTTCACGCGCTTTCGTCCACATCTGGTCTTCCACGCGGCCGCGCATAAGCACGTGCCCATCGTCGAGCACAATATCTGCGAAGCGGTCCGCAACAACGTCCTCGGCACGCAAGTCGTCGCGCTCGCCGCCGCCGCAAGCGGTGTCGCGAAATTCGTGATGATCTCCACCGACAAAGCGGTGAACCCGTCGAGCATGATGGGCGCCACAAAGCGGGCCGCGGAGATGATCTGTCAATCGTTCGAGCGGCGCACCGGCACTGAATTCGTTTCAGTGCGCTTCGGCAACGTGCTTGGGAGCCGCGGCAGCGTCATCCACACCTTCAAGAACCAGATCGAGCGCGGAGGCCCGGTCACGGTCACGCATCCCGACATGGTCAGACACTTCATGACGATCCCGGAGGCGGTGAGCCTCGTCCTCGAAGCGATGGCCATCGGCCGCGATGGCCAGGTGTTCGTCATGGATATGGGCGAGCCGGTCCGAGTGGTCGAGCTCGCGGAAAATCTCATCACGCTTTCCGGACTTCGTCCGTACGAAGACATCGATATCGTCTTCTCCGGCATCCGTCCGGGCGAGAAACTGTTCGAAGAGATCCTCACCGCTCGGGAGCGCGAGAATCCGACGGTGAACGAACGCCTATTCATGGCGCAACAGGAACGCATCGAGTACGAACGTCTTTCCGATTCGCTCGGACGGCTCGATCTCGCCGTGCGCACGCCCGATCCGGCAACGGTCGTCGAAGTCATGCAGCGTCTCGTCCCATCGTACACGCCGAGTCAGACGCTCCTGGCGACGGAAGATCTAACGCCCGTCAGGGCGGCCAAGTCAACAGCCAAGCCGAGCGCCGCCGCCTCGAACGGCTCGCGCGCGAACGGCGCGGTCTCAACCGACGCGGTCTCAAGCGATGCGCGCGCTCTTGCCGGGAGTGTCGATGCGAGCGATTGAGCTAGCGCAAGTCCCCGATCATCTCGCGCAACTGAAGGAGCGCATCATCTCACGGACCGCGCACGTGGGCGTGATCGGCATCGGCTTCATCGGACTTCCGCTCGCCGTCGAGCAAGCGAAGGCCGGCTTTCAGGTCGTCGGCGTGGACCACGACCACATCCGCGTCGCTCAGCTCAATAACGGGCTGAACTATCTGCGCGATGTCATCGACGCCGATCTGGCGTCGGCGGTCGCGAGCGGCAAACTCACCGCCACGACCGACTTCGGAACGATCCGCGATTTCGACGTCATCATCATCTGCGTCCCAACACCCGTGACGTCGAACAAAGACCCGGACACCACGTTCATCCGCAAGATCGCCGAGCTCATCGCGAAGCAGCTGAGTCCAGGCACGCTCATCACGCTCGAAAGCACGACGTATCCGGGACTCACAGAAGACGTGCTCCGGCCCATCTTCGACGCGTCGGGGCTGCGCGCCGGCGTGGAATATTTCCTCGCCTTTTCCCCCGTCCGCTCGGATCCGGGCAACACCGATTTTCGCGCCTTCAACATCAACAAGATCGTGGGCGCGCTGACGCCTGCCTGTCTTGACGTCGCGACCACGTTTTACAAGCAGACCATCGCCGACGTCGTCGCGGTGTCAAGCCCGAAAGTCGCGGAGATCACCAAAGTCTTCGAGAACACGTTCCGCGCGGTCAACATCGCGCTAGTCAACGAGCTGGCATTGCTCTGCGATAAGCTGGACATCAACGTGTGGGAAGTCATCGACGCCGCCGCCACAAAACCGTACGGCATCATGCGCTTCGATCCGGGCCCTGGGGTCGGCGGCCACTGGATTCCACTCGATCCGTTCTACCTCGCATGGGCGGCGCGCCAGCACGACTTCCATCTGCGCTTCTCCGAACTCGCGGCCGAGATCAACATCCTCATGCCGCAGTTCGTGCGCGAAAAAGTGATTCGCCAGCTGAACATGCGGGCAAAACCCATGCTCAACGCCGAAATTCTGCTCATCGGCATGGCATATAAGAAGAACGTTGACGATTGGCAAGAATCCCCGGCGCTCAAATGCCTGCATCTATTCGAAAGCGACCATGCCGTCGTGAACTATCACGATCCGCGCGTGCCCAGCTTCCGCGACCGTGACGGGAGGCTGCGCCACTCGGTGCCGCTCACGCCGGAAGTGCTGGCGAGCGCGGACTGCGTCGTGATCATGACCGACCACGCCGAAACCGATTGGGAACTGATCGTGAGCCACGGGCAAGCGATCTTGGACACGCGCAACGCCACCAAGCACGTGAAGCACGACCGGGAACGGATCGTGCTGCTGTGATCGACGCGTCAACGAAGCCGGCTCGCACCGCCGGCGCCGAAAGCGCCGATCACGAGCGCCGGCGCGCCACCGTCCTCATGCTGGGTTTCCGCAGGCTTGCCGAACCGTTCGTGGGCCGTCTTGCGGATGACGAATTGGGCTTCGTGTACGGCCGCATGTCCGCGCTGCGCGTTCCGTTCTGCAATCTGGTCTATCAGATCGGCGGCGGGCCCGTCGTCGACTCCAGAGTGTTCGGGGTCTGCAAAGCGTTGGAGCGCCGGATCGTCAAGCATTGGATAGGCAGCGACGTGCTTCGCGTGCGCGAACCTCTCGTCCAAGAGCAGAACGCCACGGGACTCGTCGAGCATTGGGCGGTCGCGGCGCATCTTGCCGACGAGCTGGCAGCGGGCGGCATTTCGGCCATCACGGTGCCGCTGAGCGTCATCGACAGCGTCGCGCCAACTCCGTTGCCCGCGCCGCCGCTCACGGTACTGTCGTATCTGCCCACCCGGAAGTTCGATTTTTACAACGGCGCGACCGTTCTCTCGCTCGCGTCGCGCTTTCCCGACGTGCACTTTCTGGTCGTCGGCGACGACGGCGCCGGACGCGGCGCGACAAAGAACGTCGAATTTCTCGGTTATCAGCGCCAGATGGATTTGATCTACGCCAGGTCGCACGTGCTCTTGCGCCTGCCGCGCCACGACGGCCTTTCCTACATGGTTTTGGAGGCCCTCAACCACGGGCGCCAGGTGATCTGGAATCTGCCGTTCGAGACCGCGCGGATGGGCCGCACGGAAAATGAAGTCGCCTGCCATATCCGCGAATTGCGTGCGGCGCTTGCGACCGGCACGCTCACGTTCAACACCCGCGGCCGGGATGTCGTCCACGCGACGCATTCCGGAAGCAGAGTGCGCGACATGATCCGCACGAGATTGAAAGCCACGCTCGACAGAGCCGGTTTTCGAGGACAGCTATCTTGATATATCTTCCGCTGCTGGGCGCCGTCAGAATACCCAAACTCACTCCGTGGACCTGGGTCGGGATCGGCATCGCGGTGGCCGCATACACCTTCCTGCTCGCCATCGCTTTCGAACTGGCCATGGGAGATCAGGGCTGCACGATCGCGAACGGCATGGTCGCAGGATGGTGCGGGTCCAAGACCGGCATCGCGATGGCGCTGACGATCATCTTCATTCCGCCCGCGCTCATCTTCGCGGTCAAGCGGCCGTGGCTGTTCCCGGTCGCCCTGTACGCGCTATGCGTGCCGTCCGATTCCTACCTCAGCATCGGCTCCGGCGCGAGTGTCTGCAAGGTCGCCGGCGCACTTGCTTTGACGGCGTTGATCTTCTGGATAATCCGAAGACGTTCGATCGTCAATCCGGGTATCGCCGCTGTCGCCTGGATCGGCTATTTCCTCTGGGCCACCGCCACGCTTCTCTGGGCCATGACCAGCGGCAACACGGTGATCTCGTACTACGCCACGTTCTCGCAGCTCGTCGTCCTCTTCCTCGCGTTCGTCATCACGCCGATCGACGAGAAAGAATTCAATATTCTCCTCGCGTCGTTCGTCGTCGGATCATGCATCGCTGCGATCTTCGGCGCCATCGTCTTCAACAGCGGCCAATACCTGAATCAGGGCAGGCTGAAGGCGCACTTCAACCCCGATGCAAAACTGTCGTCCGACTTCTTCGCGGCCTCCATGGTGTTTCCGATCGGCATCGTCGTGATGTCGGCGCTGCGCCAGCGCTGGGGCATCAAGAAGATCGTGTATCTCATCGCCTTCGCCATCCTGATGGTCGGCCAATTCGTCGTGGGCTCGCGCGGCGCGCTCTTGGCGGACGTCTGCACGATCGCCTACTTCTTCTGGAAAGACCGCTATCGCGCGCAACTGGTGTTCGTCAGCGTCTGCGGACTGCTCGTCAGCCTGATGTATCCTGAGTTCTGGGCGCGAATCGTGACGCCGGATACCCACGGCGGTGACAACGGCGGGTCGGGCCGGATTCCGATTTGGAAAGTCGGCTTCGCCGCGTTGAAGCACTATTGGCTCTTCGGCGCCGGCCTCGACAATTTCACGTTCGCCTACAATCAATATTTCTTGTCGGTCTGGAACACGTTCTACACCGGATGGAGCCGCGGTCCGCACAACATCCTCTTGGAAGCGGCCGTTGAATTGGGAGTCGTCGGCCTCACTTTGCTCTGCCTTGGATGGTGGACCACGTTCCGGTCGCTGCGCCACATTCCGATCGGCCACCGGCTCTACGACATGCGCATCATGATCGAGGGCGGCGTGTTCGGCACGTTCGTCAACGCGCTGTTCGTGCATATCATGCTTCAAAAATTCACGTGGTGGATGTTCGCGCTCACTTTGATGGCGGGCACGATGTCGCGCAGCGTGATGGCAAAGGAGCGCGTCGTCTTGAGCGACGACGTCCGCGCAGGTCCGGTGCCCACGCCGTCGCTGCCGCCGCCGCGCGTCCTCGAAAGGGCGCCGTGATGCGATCCGAATTCTTGCCATACTGCCGTCCGTTCATCGAACAAGACGACATCGATGCCGTCACCGATACGCTGTTGCGCGGCTGGCTCACGTCGGGGCCTAAGGTACGCGAGTTCGAGAAGCTCTTCGCCGAGGCCACCGGGGTGAAGCACGCCGTGGCGCTCAACAGTTGCACCGCGGCCCTGCACCTCGGGATGATCGCGCTTGGGGTCGGGGAAGGCGATGAAGTCGTGATGCCGAGCTTGAGTTTCGTGGCCGGCGCCAATTGCGCAGTGCAGATCGGCGCAAAGCCAGTCTTCTGCGACATCGATCCCGAGACGCTATGCTTGTCGGTCGAGACGATCGAGGCTGTGGCCACCCCTGCGACCAAAGCGATCATGACCATGCACTACGCGGGCCGTCCGGCCAGCGCCGCGCCGATCGTCGCGTGGGCCAAGAAAAGGGGAATCAAGGTCTTCGAAGACGCCGCGCTCTCTACCGGGATGCGCGACGACGGCGAATGGTCCGGCACGCGCAGCGATGCCGCCGCGTACAGTTTTTACGCCACGAAGAACGTCACGTCCGCCGAGGGCGGCATGTTCGTAACTAGCGACGACGCGCTGATGGAACGTGTCCGCCAGCTCGCGCTGCACGGCATGGATCGCGACGCCTGGAAACGCTACACGAGCGCAGGATCGTGGCGCTACGACATCCTCGAACACGGTTATAAGGACAACATGCCGGACATGGCGGCGACTCTCGGGATTTCGCAATTGAAGAAGCTCGACGCCATGCAGCGCCGCAGGGATGAGATCGCGCGCGCGTACGTGCAGGCCATAGTAGCGATCCCCGGCGTGACGGTAGGCGGCGTCGGCAACATGGGACCAAAGGACCGGCATAGCTGGTGCATGTTCCCGATTCTCGTCGATGAGAAAGCGGCCGGGATCAGCCGCGATCGTCTCATCGATGATCTCAAAGCAGCGAACATCGGCACGAGCGTGCACTATATCCCGAGTCACACCTTCACGGCGCACCGCGCCGGCGCGGCGCAACTTCCGGTGACCGATGCGCTGTGGCAGCGGTTGATCTCACTGCCGCTGTACCCCGCAATGACCGACGACGATGTCGCCGATGTCATCGACGCGCTCCGAATATGCATTCCCGGAAAAGTGACGCAAGCCGTCTAGCCCAACCGCTCGAACCGCTTCACCCGTTTAGAGGCCCCGTCATTTAAAGACGCGGGACTTGATGTTTCGCAGCGAACGTGATGTCGCTCACGCACATCACCGACGTGTGACTCTCGTCCATCAGACGCGTGACTCGTCGCATAGAGCCGTACCCTGGTCTCAAGCTATCATAGTGGTGAAGACACCCCATACATGGGGCGACTTCTGCGCGGATACAGCCGCGTAGTGAGCATGAGGGTATACATGAGGCAGTCAAAATTTCAACTCGGTTCGATAGCCTTCGCGGCGATCGCGCTTTTGGTGTCCGGATGCGGCAGCGGCGGCGGCGGCGGCTCCGTCATTCCCGCGCAGCACAATTTCGTCAATGGCGGATCACCAACGCCTGGCGTATCGCCCACACCCGGCGGTTCGCCCTCACCGCTGCCGAGCGGCTCGGCGACGCCTCAACCTAAAGGTTCGCCGACGCCCTTCCCGTCGCCCACCATCCATCCG
>DATCBN010000034.1 GCA_036511855.1 Candidatus Eremiobacteraceae bacterium
ACATGCGTCGCAGCCCAAACGGCCTGCGATGCCATCGTGGGCGCCGAGATCGCCGACATCGTTGTCCGCGCTAACCGGTGCACCGGAGTCATCCGGATCGCAGTACGGGGTTGCATCGCGGCCACATGGCTCACGCGCTTCGGCGCGACGACCGCGCGCTCGCCCACAATAAGATTCTCGCCGGGCTGCAAAATGCTGCGGTCCGTCAGGTGGTTGAGGTTTTCGATCTTCGCGGTGGAGACGTGGACCCGCTGGGAGATGGCCCAAAGCGAGTCGCCCGGTTGCACGGTGCAAACGACGGGCCGGTGAAGCGACGTTGCTTGCGCTGCAGATTGCTGACCGAATACGGCGCACAGCGCGAGCATTGACGAGAATAAAGCTATACGTCTAGGCAACTGGTCCTCTTTCAACGCCTACGGGGTTAGCTGTCGGGTTAGCGCTGAAAGTGCGCCTCCGCGCGCTGCGCGGACTCACCCCAAGTCCCTGGGTCCCCCGCTTCGCTTTCGGCGTTCGAAGCCTCGAAAGCGAACTCGGCGATTGGCGTTCGGGTTCCGCTTACGCGGGAACCCGGCTAGTAACTGTGCACTCCCCCCGAGCTCTATAGCTCGGCGACGTGACTTAATAATATTAACAGAATGACCTCGTTACAGCCGTGCTGCCGGTCACTACGAGACGCCTTCGGCTACTAAATGTATCGTCCTTCATACTAAGCGGGTCCGTCCCGCTTTTAGACTGGCTGTGCCGCTTGAATGCTCTCGGCGATGCCGGCTGCCATTTTGTTCATCTCGGCCTCGTCGTCGCCTTCAATCATGATGCGCACCAGAGGCTCCGTGCCCGACGGGCGCACGAGGAGCCGCCCACGGCCTGCGAGAGCCGCCTCAACGCTCGCCACAGCCTGCTTAACCCTATCGTCAGCCTCAAGGCAGGCTTTGTCGCGCACGCGCACGTTGATGAGAATCTGTGGGAAGACGGTCATCACGGCGGCCAACGATGCGAGTGTATTACCTGCGCCGATGAGGCTGAACACCCGCACGGCAGTTGCAACGCCGTCACCGGTCGTGTTCGACGCGAGGTCGATGATGTGGCCGGACTGTTCTCCGCCGAGCCGGTACCCGCCGCGCTGCATCTCTTCCAAGACATAGCGATCTCCGACCGCAGTCCGCAGCATCGTCACGCCCATTTCGCGCATAGCGAGTTCCAGACCCAGGTTGCTCATCACCGTTGCGACGACGGTGTCCTTCGGCAACTCACCCGCTGCGAGTAAGGCTTTGGCCCAAATGGCGAGCACGTGATCGCCGGTGACATCGTGGCCGTCCTCGTCCACGAAAAGCGCACGATCGGCATCACCGTCGAATGCCACGCCGAAACTGCCCGGAATCTTCCGCACGGTCGCCCGCAGCGAAGAGAGATCCGTAGCACCGCATTTGACGTTGATGCGCCGTCCGTCGGGCAGGCAGTGGATCTTCACGACGGTCGCGCCAAGTTGCGCGAAGACTTTCGGACCGATATCGTACGCCGCGCCGTATGCGCCGTCGACGACGATTGTGCGGCCGGCGAGACTGCTGCCGAGTCCAAAGCAATGGCGCGCGTACGCACCGACCGAGCGGCGGCGATCGAGAACAGTGCCGACGCTCGCACCCGTCGGACGCGGCAGCTTGTGGTGCGCTTCCACATGCTCGGCGAGCTCGTCTTCGAGCGTGTCCGGCAGCTTGCAGCCATCCGACGCGAAGAATTTGATCCCGTTGTCTTCGATCGGATTGTGCGACGCCGAGATCATGACGCCGGCCGCCGCGTCGAGCTGCCGAGTGAGGAACGCGACGCCCGGCGTCGGCACGACGCCAAGTTTCCAGACGTCCAATCCGACAGAACAGAGTCCAGCGGTGAGCGCCTCTTCGAGCATCGGACCCGAGCAGCGGGTATCCCGGCCGACAAGCACAGGACGCCGTTCGCCGTGCTCCGTCAATACGAATCCGCCGGCGCGGCCAAGGGCGAACGCAAGCTCAGGCGTCAAGAACTCGTTTGCCACACCGCGAACGCCGTCCGTGCCGAATATGCGGCTCATAGGGATTTCGACTCCTTCATCACTCCGACCGTCGCGTGCACGACCGGCGGATCCATCGTGATGCCGGGAACGGGGAGAAGTTGGTTGTTGACCGCCACGGGGCGCAATTCCATCACCACAGGTTTCTTATCGGCCGGATACGCGAACGTCACTTCGGCGGCCATGACCTGCGCGACGGTTGATTGGGCGCCCGCCACTACGACGGTCGTGGGGACGACCTCCAGACGCATGCCGTCGGCGGCGCCGGTATCTTGCGGCACGACCGGCACTCGGCGGTATCCGTAACGGTCCAGCACGAGCGTGGCCGTGGACGGCGTGATGGATTTGACGCTGTCCGTGCCGGCGCCGCGAAGCGAGATCTCCAGTGCATACGTGCCCGGACCTTTTCCAGTGCCGTCGACGAACGCGGTGAAGTCGTCGGGCGATAATCCGTCGAGTTTCGTTCGCGCACCCGAAAGCTCTATCGTCACCTGGCGGATCGTCGTCGCCGCGACGAGTCCGCTTGAAACATGCTGCACCGTGACGGGAACGACGAGCGTCTTGGAGTACGTCGTCGCGCCGGCGGTCAGGTAGTTGAACGTGAACCAGAGGATGAATCCGATCAGAAGCGCCGCGGCCTTCAGCCCGAAATTGCGGCTAATCGATTCGAGCATTGTTCTTCGCCGACCGGCTCCACAGGTTGCGTACCGCGTCGATCCAGCCGGCTGGGCGCACCGGCGACGGCCGCGTGAAAATGCTCTTCAGCGCATGGTTGATCGCATCAGCCGATCCGAAATGATCGGTCAGCTTGCCGTCCTGCGCGACGGCGATGGCACCGGTCTCCTCGGAGACGACCAGAGCGACGGCATCGGTCTGCTCGGTGATGCCGATCGCCGCACGATGGCGCGTGCCGCGCCGTCTGTCGGCGCTGTCGACGTTCTCCGACAACGGCAGGAAGCAGCCAGCAGCCAAAATCCGGTCGCGCCGCACGATGACCGCGCCGTCGTGCAGAGGCGTCCGCGGCATGAAGAGCGCTACGAGCAACTCTGCCGAGATGTGCGCGTCGAGCGCGGTGCCGCTCTCGGCGTACTCTTCGAGGCCCGTATTGCGCTCGACGACGACGAGCGCGCCGATCGCCGCCCGCGACAGCAAGACCGCCGTCGACGAAAGCGCGCTGCACAGCTCGGCGATCGCCTCGGCATCGTGATGCGCGGCGTGCGGTTCGAGGAAACCGGTCCGCCCGATCTGCGCCAGCGCCCGGCGCAGCTCCGGCTGAAAGACGACCGGAATGGCCACACCGATCGCGATCAGCAGACCGTTGAGTATCGAGAACATCGTCCACAGATGGAAATATTCCACGAGTTGACGCAGCACGACCAGCAACGCGATGCCCTGCAATATCTGCACGGCGCGCGTTCCTCGTATCAAGAGCAGCACGATGTAGACGATATACGAAGTGAGCGCTATGTCGACGAGGTCGCTCCAGCTCGGAGCGATGTGCGGGAGGGTCATGACCCGCTACCGCGACCGCTGCTGCATCGATGCGAGATGTGTCTCGAGCACTTGTCCTCGTTGAGCGTTCAATCCGATGTTCGCATTCAGAACGCCGAGCAACGCGTCCAGCGGCACGTGCGAGAGCAGCGCCGCGGCGCCGAGCCGTCCGCCGTAGCGGCGCGCCTCGATGTCGAGCACCGCTAATGCGCGATGCAAGGGGGCGCGTTTGAGGTCGCCATATTCGAGCACGACCACCGATGTGCCGTCGGCTTCCGATGCTGCGGCATACGCGCCGACGTCGCTGAATCCGCTGTCCGCGCCGCCGACCGCCGCGCACATGCGCACGAGCGCTTCGTCGGGAACGGCCTCCAATCGCGCCTTGAGGATCACGGTCGGCGCACCGACCTCGATCGCGACGCCTCGGCATTCCGAGCCGCCGAAGGGCAATGTCGGACCTGATTGGCCAACGCTCAGGCCCTTGCGGCCCCAGGGCATTGGGCGCGCGAACGCCCACGCGGCGGCGGGAACGCGTCGATGGGCCACGTAGACCGGCGCCGCAAATGCGCCGTGTGCCGCCACGGCGATGGACCGCAGCGTTTCTTCATCCGGCAAATCGGTCTGATCGGCCGCCATCAATTCAATGCGATACGCGCGTCCGGCGGCATGCACGCCGGCTGCGCACGAGGCCACGATCTCCATCGCCGCGATAAGTCGATCCATCGATAGCACGCACGTGATCGCCGAGCAATTGAGATCGGCGTCGTTCTGATTGTGCACGACCGTCCCGCAACTCACCAGCGCGCGCGCACATTCGGCCAGCGTATGCGGCGCAAGTGCGGGATTCACGACTGCGCGCAGGAAGACGTTCGTCAAGACGAAGCTTTTGTTCCGCGTTTGACGCTAATCTCCCCCGAAAGATGCGCGCCGCCTTGCTTCGAGGCGTGTAAATATGGTATGATTTCGTGGATTTTTGCCAACGCGATTAAGGAGCATTTGGTGCCGAATATCAAAGCTGCGATCAAGTGGACCCGCGCGTCCGAGAAGCGCCGCAAACGCAATCTGTCGGCGAAGACAAAATTGAAGACTCTCGTCAAAAAGGCCGGCGCGGAAACCGCCGACGCCGAAACCGTGAAGACCGCGTCCTCCGCGCTCGATAAAGCCGCGGCGCGCGGCATCATCCATAAGAACAAAGCCGCGCGGCAGAAGTCGCGCATGGCGAAGAAAACGACAAAGAAAGCCTGACCGTTGACAAAAGCGGCAGGCATAGCCGCAGCTTGGCTGATCGCATTGGCCGCGGCGACGACTTGCTCGTTCGGCGGGACCGCTGCCGCAAGCGCTCCCCTGCCCACACCAGCACCTTCAGCTTCTTCTTCGCCTTCAGCGCTGCCCGGCGGCCGTGCCACGACAAATCCGTTCCCGAGTCCGTCTCCGCTTGAAAGCGCTTCCCCGGGCATCAATGGCTACGGTGCCATCGTCTTTGACGTCGCAAACGGCTCGGGCGGAAACTATGTGCCGGCCAAAAGTACCGCGCCGCCGCTCGCGTTTCCGTCAACCGGCGGCCGCGGATTCACCATCGATGTCACCGGCAAGCTTTCGCGAGCCTTCGCCGCGTCGTTGCGGCTTCAAGACGATTCATTCCATGGCGGCGACAAACCAAACGTCACGACCACCGAAGGCGCGCTGCTTTACGATCCGCGCGGCGCACGCGGCGCGATAGGCCTCGGAATCATCTCGTTGCAGCGCTTCAACGGCATCTCATCCGCGACCGGATCAGGAATCGGCGGGCTCTTCATGCCCGACACGACTCAACATCTCAGCGCGTACGGCAAGCTCTTCTTCTACCCGTCGCTTTCGTTTCCGGAGATCGGCGTATCGCCGCCCACCAAACCCGCAGTGCGCGGATCGCTGTTCACCTACCAAATGGGCGTGGCGGTGGCTCCAAACGGCAGCGGCGGACTCTTCATCTCGATCGGGCTCGGCGGCCATTCCGGCGGCCCTAGCTCCTATTCGCCGCAGTCCGTCACCGCGTTGCAGCTCGGAATCGGGTCGACTTTCTAGCTTAGTCCATCCCGTAGGAGGGCAAGCATCGCTTGCCCATTGGGTGAGCGTTGCTCACCCTCCTACGAAAACGGGGCAAGCGATGCTTGCCCTAGTACGGATGCCCCCGCAAAGTTCTCCTGTTTCAGCGCGGGTCGACGGTCACGGTTACGCGCACGTCGCCTTGCGGCCGCGCATCGTGTGCCGCGTGCGCCGCATCCAACAGTCGCTCCTCGCTCGCCGACTTCAGCGCGATCCGCAGACGGTATTCGCCGCGGGCCTTCGGCAGCGGATCGGGCGCCGGCCCCAATACTTGGACGCCGGGAAAATCCGAAACGAGCGCACCGGCGAGATGTGCGGCCGCTTTCTCAGCCGCCGCCGCATCGACACCGGCGACGCCGATATACGCGAGCCTGCCGAACGGCGGATACGAGAGCTCGCGCCGCAGCGCTAGTTCTTGTTTCGCGAACGCGTCGTAGTCGTGACGAGCCGCGTGCGTCACCGCGTAGTGTTCGGGAGAATACGTCTGCACGATCACGCTGCTGCCGGGCGACACCCGGCCGGCCCGGCCGGCTACCTGCGTCAACAACGCAAATGTGCGCTCGGCCGCGCGGAAATCCGGGCGATGAAGATCGACATCGGCCGAGATCACTCCTACCACGGTCACCGTCGGAAAATCCAAACCCTTCGCGATCATCTGCGTGCCGATGAGGATATCGCCGTCATCGCCAAACGAATGCAGCAATCGGCCGTGCGCGCCGCGCGTGCCTGTCGTGTCGGCGTCCATACGCACGACGCGTGCAGCCGGAAAAAGCGCCCGCACTTCTTCCTCTACCCGCTGTGTGCCGTAACCGAACGGCCGCAATTCGTGAGCAAGACATTTCGGGCAATCTTCTGGAACCCGATAGGCGGCGCCGCACACGTGGCAGCGCAAGGATCCGTCGGCGCTGTGCACGACCAGGGAGATCGCGCAGCGTCTGCAACGGGGCGCGAAACCGCACGCGCGGCAGAGCAGCAAACCGGCGTAGCCGCGCCGGTTTACGAATAGAAGCGCCTTCTCGCCGCGGCGCAATGCCGCGTCCACGGCGGCGACCAACGTCGGTCCGAGCGGCCGCCGCGCGCGCTCGCCGCGTTCGGCCGTCATGTCCACAATCTCAACCGGAGGCAGCGGTGCGCTTGTCGCGCGCTCCGCAAGCCTCACGTGCAAGATGGAACCCTCAAGCGCCTCGTTGTAGATCTCTAAGCTTGGCGTGGCGCTGCCGAACACCACCGTGCCGCCGGCCACGAGCATGCGCCTGCGCGCGACGGCTTGCGCGTCGTAACGCGGCGCGACATCCTGCTTGTACGATGGCTCTTGTTCTTCGTCCACAACGATGAGCCGCACGTCGGGCAGCGGCGCGAACACCGCCGACCGCGCGCCGACGACGACGTCGAGCGCACCGTCCGCGGCGGCCTGCCAGACGCGATTGCGTTCGGCTGCAGACAAGCCGCTGTGCAACACGCCGACCCGGTCCCCGAATGCGGCGGAAAAACGCGCCGCGGTCTGCGGCGTCAGTGAGATCTCCGGCACGAGGACTATGGAGCGCCCGCCGCGCGCCCGCACGCGATCGACGAGCTGCGCGTAGATATGCGTTTTTCCCGAACCGGTCACGCCGTGGAGCAACGCGACGGCAGTGCCGGCGCGCGCAGCGGCGTCGATTCGTTCGATCGCATCGGCTTGTCCGGCCGTGCTCGCAAACCCGCCGGTGATCGCGGTGACGACCGCCCGATCGCGCGCTTGAAACGCTTCGATGCGGACCATGCCCGAACGTTCGGCGCGCTTGATCGTGTCGGCCGTGACGGCCGCACGTCGCCTTGCGTCCGCGGCCGGCAGCGATCCGTCCGATGCGAGCAGGGCGTCGGCTAGTCTGCGCTGCGCGGGCCCTTTTGCCAGCGACGCATCCGCGATCACAACCCGCGACGGGACGCGCGAGGTCCGTGGCGCGCCGCGTTGCAGTGCCTCGCGGCGCTCCAAGACATTCGAAGCGATCAAGCGGCCGAGTTCGCGCCGCAGGGCCGCGAGCGTGGTCTTCAGCCGTGCGCGTTTGAGCGCGCGGGCCGCCGTCACAAGGGTGAACGGCGATTCGCCGGCGGCGCGAGCGAGCGTCGTCGCGAACCCGTCTTCGGCGTGAGGCGCCGCCACGAAGACGTACCGGCGGTGAGCGGCGGCGTTCGTCGAGCGCGGCGCGGCGGTCAACAGCGCTTCGCGATACGTGCATACGAATCGGTATCGCAACCACGCAGCGAGCTCGATCGCCGAGGGGTCGAGCGTGGGCGCGTCGGCGTCGATTCCCTCCAACGCCTTGACGGCGTCGTTCGCAACGTCGCCGGCCGCCGCGGGTCCGACGACCCAGCCGTCGACCGCGCGGTTTCCGAGCGGCACGCGGACGCGTGCGCCGAGCTCGACGCCGTCGCCGGCATCGTACGTAAATGCGCCGTCAAGGCGTCCGGTGGGGACGTCGACGACCACCTCGACAAGGCCCCGAAGTGTCACCCCGCGCGTTCGCCCTCGCCGGCCGGCCGGCTGCATTGTGCGAGAACGCGACGGATCTCCGGTTCACGCACATCGATGCCTGGGATCACCTTACCGATCCGGTCTGGAAGCACGAATCGATGTTTGCCGCCTGCGCGTTTCTTATCGCGTCGCATCGCGACCAGCGCGGCGGAAACGGAAATGCCCTCAGCGTGCGTGTCAAGACCAGCATTTGAAAGCGCGCCGAGGACCCGCGCGTGCGCGGACGCACTCCACATCCCGCGATTCAACGCAAGCAATCCCGCAGCGCGCAATCCGACGGCAACGGCCGCGCCATGCGAGAGGCGGAAGCCGCTCGCGAATTCGAGCGCGTGACCCACGGTGTGCCCAAGATTCAGCGTGACCCGAACGCCGGATTCCAACGGATCCAGGCCGACGATCCGCAATTTGACTGCGGCCGCTCGAGAGATCAATGCGGGCCAACGGCCCACTGCCGCACCGACATCGAATGTCTCGCACTCGCGGAACAACCCTGGATCGCCGACGATCCCGTGCTTCACGATTTCAGCCATGCCGGTTCGGCGCTCGCGCAGCGGGAGCGTCTCGAGAGCGCCCAGGTCCCCGACCACGGCGATCGGCTGCCAAAACGATCCGGCCAGATTTTTGCCCTCTTTCAGGTCCACGCCGGTCTTGCCCCCGATCGCCGCATCCACCATACCGAGCACCGTGGTAGCGACCGCGACCCACGGCACGCCGCGAAGGTACGTGGCCGCGGCGAAACCGGCGAGGTCGGTCACGGTGCCGCCGCCGATCGCGACGACGAGCGTCGACCTGCTCGCGCCGGCGGCGACGAAATCGCTGTACAGCTTCGCGACGGACGACAGACGCTTACACCTCTCGCCTCCGGCTACGCCTGTTTGCCCGAGGACACGCACGCCGGCATCGTCGAGTTTCTTTCGCGCGGCCGCGGCGCGCGGTCCAACCGCGCGATCGAAGACGATGTACGCGTCGCGCGCCCCCGACCCGGCGGCCGCTCGCACGAGATCCACTTCGGCACGCTGCGACGCGAGATATTGAACCCGACCTCGCCGCGTCAAGCGTTTGACGCCACGGAGGAGGCGCGGCGACGATACCATCGCGCGACGGCGTGCGCGACGGAAACCGGAGTGCGGCCATCCACGAACACGCAATGGTCGTTATCGGCGTACGCGTCCGCGCGCGCAGTCATCACCCGCTGAATCGTCGCGAGATCGGGCGCCGCCCCAAGCAACGGCCTGTGGCTTCGATGCGCGACCCGCGAGAACGCTCCGGCTGGCGTGATGGAGAGGTGCACGATGGTTCCGCTCCCGTGCATCGCCGCGCGATTTGCGGCCGACACGACAGCACCGCCGCCGACGGCGACGATCGTCGCCGAAGCCGCCGCAAGCCTTACGATCGCCGCGGCCTCAAGCGACCGGAATTCGCCCTCGCCGGCCGTCTCGAAGATGTCGGCGATCGGTCCGTGCTCACGCTCGATCTCGGTGTCGGTGTCGGTGAACGGCAGAGTGAGGATCCGTGCCAGCCGTCGCGCGGTCGTCGTCTTTCCCGCGCCCATGAAGCCGGTCAACCAGAGATTCATCGAACCGGCGGTTCGACGCGCGCCGCAAGGCGGCCCGCCTCAGAACGGTTTGGTCAGCGCCTGCGTCTCTTCGACGCCGTAGAAGCTTGCGACCAGCCGATATTCTCCGGCCGGCGTAGGGCTGGTCGGCGATTCATCGATCGTCCAGTCCGCGACGTAGACCTTTGTCTGACCGGGCACGAGTCGAAGCGTGGTCGGTGTTCGCCGTATATTATGGAAGTACGACGAACGCCAGACTTCCAACGGCAACACAATAAGTCCGCCGAGGTACGAATGGACGCGGCGGGTGACGAACTCGCACTGCAGTTCCGATGGAAATGACAGCGTCATCGGCAGCGCGGAGTCGTTGGTCACCGCAAATCGAAATTGTACATCGCCGTGGTCCGGCAAAATGGGCAACGGCCGCTCGGTAAGCGGATCCAATATCTCGAAGTCGTACGTCATTCCCAGCGGCAACGTCGGATCCGGGCGATGCAGCAATTCGGCAAGGCGCGACGGCACCATTGGCTCGCCCGCGGCCTGGTGCGATACGAAGCTCACCCCGAACAGCACCAAGAAGACGAGAACGATGATCGTTATCGTCAATTGGCCGATGGAATTGGGCCTGGGCCGAAGCGGCCTCACGTATTGGCCTCAGCGTAAATCGACCGCCTCGTCTGGCACGGCGTCACGCATGTCATCTAATAGGGATTGTCGGCCGCGTCCCGCTCAGCCTTTAGCTTTTCGAAGATCAGTCGCGGACATAGTTGCCGCCGAGCATCAAGAGCACGCTGAGCTCGGCTGCAAGACCTGGATCGATGGCCTCAAGACCTGCCCAAGCCTCGGCGTCGGCAGGATCGCTGTCTAAGATGCGCGTGTAGGCGCTCGCAAGCTCGCGATGCACGTCCGCGCGATCGGGGATGACCGCGAGCAGTTCGCGCCATGCTGCGACCTCTTGCGACATCTTGCCTTGCGAATGGCACAGAAAGGCGTAGCGCTCCAGCGCTTCCGGCAATTCGGATGTGTCGCCGCTGCGGGCAAGCTCCACGACCCGCTGTGCGTCGTCGAGCGATTCGGGGTTGAGTGCGGCGATGCCGCGCGCGGCGTCGCACGCGTCTTTGCCCTTACGTTCGTTAAGCAAGTGATCGAGCGCGCGCCGGAAGCGGTCAAGCGCTTCGTCGCGCTTGCCGAGAATCGCGTATTCAGCCGCGAGCGCGGCAAGGGTCCGGCCGTCCGCCGCGTTGGTCAACAGAAATTCTTCATACTCGGCGACACCGTCGGCCCGCCGGCCAGAGCCGCAGAGCACGGCGGCAAAACTGAGACGGATCGCGACATCGTCGGGGAATTCAGCGGCCAAACGCTCGACCAGGTCCACATCGGCGGGCGCCGGACTCGACGCTGCAAATTCTGCGAAGCGGGTCGCGACTTCGTGATAGTGAGCGGGCCGCGCGGCTTTTTTCAAGCCTCCGAGCATGCCGCGCCGCGCGGGTGTGCCGGACGAAAGCGCTTGCGCGAGCGCAAGCTTGGCGTCGTCACGCCGCCCGTCGAGCTCGAGGCGGTGTGCGGTTTCGATGGTGGCTTCCATCGCGTTCGGACGGCCCATCAGTTCGAGATCTCCGCACTGCGCGTGGGCAGGCGTTTCACTTTCGGACCTTCCACCGAACCGATCTTGTTCTTGACTGAGCGGATCTTATCGGCCACATCGCGATACGTGCAATCGCGCGCGTAGAGCTCTTCGAAGGACGAGAGCGACAACGCGAGCGACTCTTGATCCGTCTTGCTTTCGTACAGATCGCCGAGGTTGTACAACGCGTCGTTGTATTGGCCTTCGGGGAAGCCCGACGTCTCGATCGCCTTTTGGAACCGCTTGGCGGCGGCGGTATCGAGTCCTTGACGGCGCAGGCACAAGCCGATGGCATTGAGGCAGCGCACCACGAACTCCGGTTCGCGCTGAATGGATTGCAGGATGACCAATGCTTCTTCGACCCGGCCGAGCTCGCGGTATGCGATGCCGAGATTATATTTCGCGGCGACATCGCCGCTTTCGGCGGTCCGCTCGAGGCGAGCGACGAACTGCTCGATGAAATCGGCGTTGGCGTCGTCGAAGCGCGCGAGGGCGATGAGGAGCTCGATGGCCTGCCCGATCTCTCCCCGGGCGGCTTTCACCACGGCCAAGCGATAGCGCGTCGCGGTATGGCCCGGGCGAATCGCCGCGGCGGTCTCCAACAATTTTTCGGCGGTGTCGTAGTCCGGGAAATGATCCGTGAGCAAGCAGGCCAGTTGGTACGAGGCGCCCGCATCGTTCGGATTTTCCGCGACTGCCCGGCGATACGCGTCGGCCGCTTTCTCGAACTCGCCTTTGCTTAGGAACAAGTCGCCGCGCACGGATTCGTCGACCGCTTTCACGGCATCCGCGGCTTTGAGTTTCAGAGCCGAGATGCGCTCGGCGAATATCGGGTCGTCACCCGCAAGGGCCTCTGCGTCTTTGAGCGCAGCAAGGGCCTCTTGACCACGCGACCACTGCACCAGCCGCTCTGCGGCCTCGATGAGCTGCTCGATGGCGCCGGATCGATCGCCCACCGCTTGAAGCAGCTTCGCGAGTTCGCGGCGGTACGGGACCGGATCTTCGGCGGTTTCGGCGAGCTGACGGCAGACCCGTTCGACGTCGGATGCATGGTGTTGCAAGCCGTACGCCGCAAGAGCGCGATCCAACATCGCCGCGCTTTCGGCCGAGCGGCCGGCACGATCGTACGCGCGAGCGGCAAGTTCGAGCGCCGCGCCGTCGTCCGGACGGACGGCGAGCAGCCGAGGCACGAGTTCATTCGCGCGGACGTGGTCGTCGCTGCCGAGGTACAACACCATCGCGGCCCCGTACGCGACGCCGGCGGCGAGCTTGTTGCCCACCTTTTCGTGCAGCGCACCAAGCTCTTCGCGGAATTGCGGATCATCGGGGAAGCGCGCGACGAGGTCCGCATACGTCTCGAGCGCTGCGGCGGGGTCCTTCTCCGAGGCGAAGTGCGCGTCGTCGCGCTGCAGCGCCGCGGCCGTGCTTTGATCGGCGAACGTGAGGAACAGTTCACCGAGCCGAGCGTGCGATAAGCTGGCCTTTTTGGGATCGAGCGAAGCCATCAGACGATAGGCATCTCGTGCGCGATTGACGTCCCCGAGGTCGCGCGAAAGATCGCCGACTGCGAGCAAGAACGCTCCGGGCGCCGCCACGACGTTCGCGCGTGCGCGCGCGACGCGCAACGCTTCGACCGCGCGGCCTTCGTGGATGAGGCCGGCGAGTTCCGCGGCGACCTCGAATGGGATCTCTCCTTCGGCGGCGAGATTTTCGATCGTGCGCAGCGATTCGCCGCAGACCTCCGGCGGCACGGTCGCCACAACGGCGTCCGCGTGCGGGCCGGCTTGAGCCGGCTGACGGCGCTGTTCGGAGTCCAGCGTCGCGCGAACGCCGGTCAATTCCGTTTCGGCGGTTGCGATGTTCGACCGCAACTGGGTGAGTTCGCCTTGCGCTTCGGCCTTCGCGGCCTGGAGCTCCAGCGCGGCGTAACGCTGCTCGCCGACTTTCGCGGATATCTCCTCGAGTGCGAGTGTTTCGCCGGCGAACTGCTTGGCCTTGGCGTCCGTGTCTTTGAGCGCGGCCTCAAGTGCGACGAGCTTGAATCCGAGCGCTTCCGCGTCTGCCTCGCGCTTGGCGCGCACGGCTTCGGCCTTTTCCGCTCCGGCCAGAGCTTCGATGCGTTTCAGTTCGGCGGCAGCGGCGAGGGACTTTGAGTTCGCATACGCTTCGTCTAGATCGTGCTTCTTCGACTCAAGCTCGGCGAGCGCAGTTTGGGTCTTGGCGAGATCCGAGACGATGGTCGCATGCGTCGCTTCCTTCTCGCGCGATGCTTCGTCGCCGATGGCGCGCAGCGCGAGGACGGTCTCTTCGGCTGCTGCACGTTCCGCATGCAGCGCTTCGACCTCCATGTCCAGTTTTTTGCGTTCGGCGACGAGCTTCTTGAGCGCTTGCTCTTCCGCGGCGAGTGCATCGGCTGCAACGGCGGCGGCGGCTGTCGCGATCTCGGCCGAAGCCTTTTGCGCGAGCAAGTCATCGAGTTCGGCCTGTGCGTGCGTGCGGCGCGCTTCGATGCCGCGCAACGCGAGTTCTTCTGCAGCCTTGGCTGTTTCGGCCGTCTCTCGCTCGGCGGTGAGCTCGGCGATGGTGGCCTCGACGCTCGCCTGGGCCTTGACGACGCGTCCGCTCCGTTCGCTTGCGTCGGAGACAAGTTTTTCCGCAGCGGATTTTTGCGCGTCGAGCGCGTCCATCTCGGCTTTTGCCGCGGTGCGTCTGCCTTCGAGCTCGCGGAGCGCCGCTTCTTGAATGGCCTTGGCTTGTGCGGCGGCCTTGCTTTGCGCCAGCAACGCGTCCATCTCGAGCTTCGCTGCGGAGCGGGCCGCTTCAAGTTCCTGAAGCGCGCTTTCCTGAGCGGCCTTCAACTGAGCTGCTTCTTTGCTTTGCGCCAGCAGCAGGTCCACGTCGGCGATCGCGCCGGCGCGCTTGCCTTCAAGTTCGCGCAGCGCCGCCTCTTGAGCGGCTTTGGTCTGCGCGGCCGCTTTGCTTTGCGCGAGCAGCGCGTCCATCTCAGCTTTCGCGGCGGCGCGGGCCGCCTCGAGCTCGTGCAGCGCCGTTTCCTGAGCGGTTTTCGCCTGCGCTGCTGCTTTGCTCTGCGCCTGCAGCGAATCCATTTCGATCTTCGCCGCGGCGCGCGCCGCTTCGAGTTCGTGCAACGCCGTTTCCTGAGCCGCCCGGGCCTGTGCGGCTGCCTTGCTCTGCGCCTGGAGCGTCTCCATTTCGAGCTTTGCGGCTGCGCGCGCCGCGTCGAGCTCGTGTAACGCGGCTTCTTGCGCCGCCTTGGCCTGTGCGGCGGTCTTGCCTTGTGCGAGCAGCGCATCCACGTCGGCCGACGCGCCCGCGCGCTTGCCCTCGAGATCGCGCAACGCAGCTTCCTGCGCGAGCTTGGCCTCCGCGGCGGCCTTGCTCTGCGTCAGCAGCGCGTCCATCTCCGACTTCACGCTTGCGCGCGCGGCCTCAAGCTCGTGCAATGCCTTTTCTTGTGCGGCTCTCGCCTCCGCGGCCACTTTGCTCTGTGCCTGGAGCGAATCCACATCCGCGAGTGCGCCTGCGCGCTTGGTCTCAAGCTCGCGCAGCGCGGCTTCTTGGGCTCCCTTGGCCTGCGCCGCGGCTTCGCTTTGCGCCCGGAGCGCGTCCATTTCGGATTTCGCGGTTGCGCGGGCTGATTCGAGATCCCGCAGCGACGCTTCTTGCGCCGCCCGCGCAAGGGTCGCAGCGTCGCTTTGCGCACGCAAGAGTGCGATGTCGGTTTCCGCCTGCTCGCGCTCGGCGCGAAGCGTTTCGACGGTCGACTTCACGGATTCGAGTTCTAGCTCGGTCGCTAAGCGCTGTCCGGCCAACTCCGCGAGCTCGCTCTTGAGCTCCGCGCGGTCGCGGCCCGCATGAAGCGCGTCGTCGGATTCTTGACGCTGCGATTTCTCCGCGTCGGCTTTCCGGCTAAGGAGTTCGGCTTCGAGTTCGGCGCACGCGGCGCCAAGGCGGTCGATCTCTTCCACGATCCCGTCACGCTGTGTCGACACGCCTGCGAGATCGGCTTTGGCCGCAGCCAGCGATTGCTCTGCTGCTCGTGATGCGGTAGCGGTCTCCGGCGCCGCTGCTGCGGGCGCTTGAACGGCAGCCTGCGGTTTCGCGGCAGGTTTTGGAGCGGCCGCGGCCTTCGGAATCGGTTTCGCCAAGGGTGCGGCTTCTTCCGCAGCTTCGGCTCCGTGATCTTCGAGGTCGTCGAGCATGAATCGCGCTTTTTGATTGCTGCTATCCAGTGCGAGGACCATGTTGAGCAGTTGACGGGCGGTGCCGACGTGCCCCGCTTCGCGCGCGATATCCGCGGCGTGCACGTAGTAGCCGAGCGCTTCCGGAACCATGCCCTTCGTCTGATGGAGCTGCCCCATGTGCACGAAGGCCTGGCTGTGGGACTTGTCGCGGTCGATCACCTTCTTGAACGCGAGAATGGCTTGGTCGTGCTGGCCGTTGGCTTGATAGATGCAGCCCGCTTCGAAGAGCGCGGGCACGTGTTTGAGATTCGAGCGGCGCAGCACGTCGATAAATTTCGCGAGCGCGTCTTGCGTGCGGCCTTCGACGACGTCGGCTTGACCGAGCTGGAAGATCACGTCGACGTTGACCGGATCGATTTCGTGAGCCGTCATGAAGGCCTGACGGGCACGCGTCATGTCGGCATCATCGTAGAGGAAGCCGTTGCCCGCTTGGAGGTAAGAGCCGATCGCCTCTTCTTTTGCTCCGGCCGCGGCGAAGAGACCGGCCGCTTCAAGCCGGACTTCGGGGCGGCAATCGACAAGCGCCACAAGCTCTTTCAGAGCCGCGATCGCGCCGTTGTTGTCTTTGGCGTCGAGGCTCGCACGGGCCGTGACGAGAAGAGCCGCCGATTGCTCGTCAATCGAAGTCCCGTCGCCCGCCTGTGCCCCGCCCGTTGTCGCTTTTGCCACCGCTCACTTTTTCTTGAGGCGTTTCGCCTCGCCGATCGCGCGTCGAACGAATGCGCTCCCGCAGCGCCATGATCACGACGAAAGTCTTGTACCCTTATTCAATGTATCGGGTGCAGACGGCGTGAGCGATGTGCCGCTAGGACCATTAATCCGGGACATGCAGGCGATGTGACGCCGCGCACTAGCCTTGCGGCGCGATGACCGGGCCGTCGTGCTTCGGAACGGCGAAGAGCGCGAGGGCCCCCTTCTGAGATGCTTCGAAATTCGCGCGCAATTCCTCGACCGAATCGGCCCCGTACTTCTCCGACACCGCTTCTGCAAGCGCGAGGCAGACCATCGCTTCGCCGATGATCGAGGCGGCCGGGACGGCACACACGTCGCTGCGCACGATGGTGGCCTTCGCGATCTCACCGGTCGTCAGGTCCACCGACGCCAGCGGGTTCATCAGCGTGGCGATCGGCTTCACGCGCACTTGGACGACGATGTCTTGGCCATTGGACATGCCGCCTTCGATGCCGCCTGCTCTGTTGCTCCCTCGGCTGGGCTTATCCGCACCGGGCTCGAACGTGTCGTGCGATCGGCTGCCGACGTACCCTCCCGTGACGATCCCGGTTCCGACCTCGACTGCTTTGACCGTCTGCACGCTCATCATGGCCGCCGCGATCCGCGCGTCCAGCCGGTCGAAGGGCTGACGGTTCGCGCCGAGTCCTACGGGCATTCCCGATGCGCACACGGCGAAAACGCCGCCGAGCGTGTCGCCGTTCGCCTTCGCCTGATCGATGCACGCCACCATTGCGGCCGACGCCTCGGCGTCGTGGCAGCGCACTGGGGACGCGTCCAGCTCGATTGCGCTGGGCGTGCCCTCCGGTATCGCAACCGCGACGTCGCCAATCTGCAGGACAAAACCGGACACGGAGATGCCGATCAGGCCGATGTATTGCCGTGCGATCTCGCCGATGGCCACGCGCATGGCGGTCTCCCGAGCGCTCGCCCGCTCAAGCACGTTGCGCAGATCGCGATGGCGGTATTTCACGGCGCCGGCATAGTCCGCGTGACCCGGGCGCGGTCTTGTTATCGGCGGCCCCGATCCGGTCCGCGGATCCATAAGGGCGCGGACGTTGTCAAAATCTTTGTTCCTAATGATGACGGCGAGCGGCGACCCGAGCGTGACTCCGCCGCGCAGTCCGGCCAGGAAATCCACGGCGTCCGTCTCGATCTGCATCCGCCTGCCGCGCCCATGCCCGCCTTGCCGGCGCTGCATCTGCGCCGAAAGCAGCTCGAAATCCACGCGCATGCCTGCCGGCAACCCGTCGACGATCCCAACAAGCGCGGGCCCGTGCGACTCGCCGGCGGTCAAATAGCGAAACATTTCTTTGTATTATCCCCGACTGACTTGCGAACGAAAAAGGCCCGCAGCGCGCTGGCGCCGGCGGACCTTTTCTTTGACTGCGGCGCGCGCCGTTCTTGCTACTTCTCGGCGACGATGTGCGGCGTGATCAAGAAGACAACTTCGTTGTGGAGTTTCGTTGTCTGCACGCTGCGGAAGAACGCGCCGAAGATCGGGATGTCGCCGAGCAGGGGGATCTTCGAGAGCGATTTTGTCGTCTCGTCGTCCAGCATGCCGCCGAGCACGATTGTGTCGCCATCCTTGACGCGCAGCGTCGAGTTCGCCTCGCGCTGATCGAGGATGGGGAACGTCTGCACGAGACCCGTGATGGTGCTGCGCTCCGCGTGCAGCGTGGTGGTGATGTAGCCGTCGGAATTGATGATGGGCGTGATGTTGACTTTGACGCCGATGTCGACGTAGTTCACCTGGAAGTTGCCGGCTTTCGGATCGAAGTACACGATCGGGTACTGCGTGCCGACGAGCAGGCTGGCCGGTTGGTTATCCAGCGCTGAAATGCGCGGGTTGGCCAGAAGCTGCGCTTCGTTGTGCGTGAGCAAGTAGTTGAGTTTGCCCTGCACGAACACCGCGTTCCGGGTGAACGGCTGCGGCGCGATCGGGTTGCCGCTGAACTGTTTGGCGGAGATGTCCGCGCCGGGCGGGCACCCGACGCAATTCTCGAACAGATCGAACGGCGACGCGCCGGCCCAGCTGATGCCGCTGTTGTTCGTGTCATTGTTCGACGTGATGTCGACGACTTTGACTTCGAAGATCACCTGCGGCGCCGGGATATCCGCAAGCGCCATGAAGTTGCGCGCCGACTGGATGATGTCGGGTGTTCCGCTGACGAGCAGCGTGTCGGTGCGCGAGTCGACCGAGAAGCTTGTCACCGGAATGACCGTGGCCAACTGTTTCGCGAGGTCGGCCGGATTCGAATATTTGATCGGAAACGCCACTTGCTGCGACGCGACTTGTCCGGATTGGCCGAACTCCGCCGCGAGATCGGCAGGCGTGCCGACGACGTAGACGTTGCCGACTTGGCGGTAGTCGAGCCCGCTCGATCGGACGATCAGGTCGAGCGCGGTCTTCAGCGGCACATCCGTGAGATCGACCGTGACGGAACCGTGGACGTTTTGTGTGGCAACGATGTTTTGGCCGCTCTCGTTGGCCAAGAGCTTGAGGACGTCAAGCACGTCGGCGTTCTTCACGGCGAGCGTTATGGTGCGCGGACCGCCGTATCGGTTCGACGACATGCCGGAACCAGACGACTGCGGCGATGAGTTGGAAGCCATGACGCCGTGATGCGGCGACATCGAGCTCGCAGAACCGCTATGGTAGCCAGGCATGCCCGGAACCTTGCAATAGAATTTTCCG
>DATCBN010000035.1 GCA_036511855.1 Candidatus Eremiobacteraceae bacterium
CTTCGGCCTGATCATCGGCAACCTCATCGCGTCTACGATGGCCCGCGCCGGCGCGCAGGCCGGCATTGGGTCGGCGTTCATGGGCGCGGGCCAATATGTCGGCGGAGCAGTCGTCGGGCTCGTCACGGGTTGGAGCGGAACGACGCCCGGCGTGCTGGGCGCTGCACTACTGATCTGTGGCCTAGCAACGCTCGCGTTCGTTGCCGCGGCCGAGCGTTCGTCCCGTTACCCCATCGCGTCGAGTTGAAGCCGACGTGGGCTTAAGATCTATCCGGCGTCAAGAGCCGTCGGAACTGGCGTGTCGCCCAGGCTGTAGACGCCTCTCATTACCCACTCTTGGATCTGCCCCTGGTCTGTGGTTGTGAGCGATACCTCAGGATTGCTTATCGCATCAGCCGCTACCCACCCGTTTCGCAACATGTCATCTCTTTGAGAATAAATGTCGACTCGCAAACCGAGATGTTTTGTTGTGTCGCCAGCTTTTTGGAGAGATGAGGCCGGAAATAGCTTTAGAAAGTGGTCTTCGGGAGCTCGTTTCGATTTGCGGGGGAATTCCCGGAGCCGCGTAGCGCCGGGAAATGAAAAGACGGCGGTGTAACTCGTGGATTGCTGAAATCTAGGAGGTACACCAACCGTGAAACGATCCTACCGCACCCAGCGCCACTTTGCCAAGCCCAGTGCCCAGGAGCTGCAAATCCGCCTCGAGGACCTGTGCCGGCTCAAAGTGAGTGAACTCTTCCAAGCCGCCCTGGAAGCCGAGGTTGACGACGCGCTCGAACGCCTGCGCTACGAGCGCCGGGCAGATTCGGTGAAGGCCGGGTACCGTGATGGTCACGACCGCCCGCGCAGCATCGCGTCCAATCGCGGCCCGGTCACGATCGCACGCCCACGCGTTCGCGGGGTTCCGTTCGTCTCAGAGATTCTTCCGAAACATCGGCGCAAGTTGGAGAACGTCGATCGCAGCCTCACCGACTTGTGGCTCGACGGTCTGGCCACGCGCGACTTCGAGGGTACCTTACGCGCATTCTTGGGAGCAGATGCCCCGCTCTCGGCGGCAACCATCACGCGCACCAATCAGACGCTCTGCAAAGAACTCGATGCCTGGAACGCACGTCGCCTGGAGGGCGCGGAGTTGGTCTTCACGTGGGCGGACGGTATTTACCTGGGAGCCGGCCCTGACGACGAGCGCCGCGTGTTTCTGGTGGTTCTGGGCGCAGATCGCTTAGGCGAGAAGCATTTGCTGGCAATTCGCGAGGCCATGAGCGAGAGCGAAGCTGCTTGGGAAGAACTGTTCGCCGATCTGGCAAAGCGCGGGCTGCCCGCGCCGGCGCTGCTGGTTGCCGACGGAGCGCATGGGCTCTGGGCCGCGGCGCAAAAGGCGTGGCCCGGCGTAGCCGAGCAACGCTGCTGGATCCACAAAATGCGCAACGTGGAGGAGAAACTTCCGACCAAATTGCAGCCGGCGGCGCACAAAGCGCTCACGGAGATCATGTACGCCGAACGCGAACCGGAAGCGCGCCGCAAGCTCGAGCAGCTCGCGAAATCGTACGAACGCAGCTATCCCAAGGCGGCCAAGTGCCTGCGTGATGACATCGATCGCATGTTCGCGTACTATCGCTTTCCGCACGCCTGCTGGATTCATCTGCGCTCGACCAATCCGATCGAATCGATCTTCTCGCCGATCCGGATTCGTGCCGATGCGATGAAGCGTTTGCGTACCGGCAGATTTGCAGCGGCCGTGCTGCTCGCTCTCGTCGGCAAACTCTCGAAGAGCTGGCGTCGCTTACGCGGTTATCGCGACTTGTACGACATCGCATCGAAACCGATTGCGCTCAAGCGCGCTGCGTGATATTCTAAACGCCACGTCAGTTATACCGCCGTGCGAATTTCCCCGCAAAATGAAACGGCCTCTGCCAGCCCATCGAAGAAATGATTGCATTACTTAGGGAAATACGATCGTCAGCATCAAATCCCCCTGAAGGGGGACATTGACATCCCCTTAGCCATTTCTGAGTGCTCTACGGACCTTAGCGATTGTCGCGGAACGCGGACGGCTCATGCCATTTACCATTTCGCTCAAG
>DATCBN010000036.1 GCA_036511855.1 Candidatus Eremiobacteraceae bacterium
GAGCAGCGTGCCGGCCTCAAGATCGAGATCGAGTATCCGGCGCGGCTTGGCCCTGCTGCGAATGGTCATGCGGCGCGATGCTCCGAGACTTACTAACGCGACTGGAGCCTCGTCCGGGGCGTTCTCGAGATGATCGCCGTGCGGCGCCACGCTATCGTTGCCGTCGCGGTAAAAATTCAAGCCTGCCGAAGTGAAGATGACGCCGCAGAACTGTTCGACCGCGGGCCTCATGGCCGCGAGCGGCTCTGGGATCCCCGTCTCGTACAACCGAACGGACGCGACGAGCCGGGGCACGTCCACGATCCGGTCGTACATCGGCCGGCGTTCCGATCGCCAGCCGATTTGATCGCGCAGAAGTTCGAACCAGAGCTGTGCTTGCTTTTCGTCAAATAGCGTGCGCCGATAGACGATGCGCCCGGTCTCATCGTCGACGAGCGTTTCGATCTCGGGCTGGGGCAAGAGCGAGAATTGCATAGCTTTGTGATGTCTCCACCTTAGATTTACTCATCAACCTCAGGCTGACCCTGCAATTCCCGTATCTCCTTGCGCACCTCGTCGGCGACGTGTTCGGGCTGTGCTTCGATTTCGACGGCGGTGTTCTTCGTCCGGGGATCCGCGGCGATGAGCAGATCCATTTTGAGCAGCAGAGCGTCAGTATCGCGCTTTTGCGCATTAGCGATGACGAACACCATGAGAAAGGTCACGGTCGAAGACGTGGTGTTCATCGCGAATTGCCAAGCATCCGAGAAATGGAACGCCGGCCCAACTGAAACCCAAAGCACAACAAGAGCGAACACCGTTGCCGCGGCGATAGGATGGGCGCACCAGCCATCCACCATGCGCGAGAGTCGGTTGACCTCGTGATAGGCCGCGTGCCTGGCATCTCGCGACGCCTCTAGATTTGACATTACGACTTCCCCCAATAGACGAAGAGCAACACGGCGGCGCCGGTCATCGTCACTATCGCGAGCCCAGACCAAAGATTGGCGATCGGGGAGTTCCGCCACTTGCCCATGACGCGCTTGTCATTGGCGACGATCGTCACGAGGATCACGAGCGGCACGGACGCAAGCGCGTTGGCGACGGCTGACCAATACAGGGCCTTGATCGGATCGACGTGCGCGAGGTTCATCACAACACCGGCGGCGATACCGGCCGCGACGGCTGCATAAAATTTCGGCGCGCGCCGCGGCTTTTCGTCCATGCCTTGGCGGAAGCGGAAGATATCCGCGAGCACGTAGGCCGACGAGCCGGCCAGCGATGGAACGGCGAGCAATCCTGTTCCTACCATTCCGAGCGTGAACAAGAGATACGCGAAGTTGCCCGCGAGCGGGCGCAGCGCTTCGGCCGCCTGCTGCGCGGTGGCGATGGCGTGCTTTCCGTGGGCCCCTATGGTGGTGGCCGTCGTCACGATGATGAAGAACATCACAATATTGGAGAAGAGCATGCCGGTGTTGACGTCGGCATGCGCGTCTCTGATCTCGTTCGCAGTGGCACCGCGCCGGGCGGTCTGCGTCGTGCGTCCTAGGGCCTTTTCATCCTCGACCATGAGCGAAGATTGCCAGAAGAACAAATAGGGCGAGATGGTCGTGCCGAGGACCGCCACCATTGTGGTGATCCACTCCGCGGTAAAGCTTATGTGAGGAATAACGGCGGCAGCGAGGACTGCCTTCCAATTCGGTTGCACCACAAAAGCGGTCACGACGTAGGCGAAAAGCGCTAGACACAGCCACTTGATCACGCGCACGAACGCCCGGTATGACAAGAAGACTTGAATGCCGATCAACGCCGCGCCGAAGACAAACACCCACAGCAAGATCGGGAGCCCTACCACCATTTGCATCGAAGCCGCCATGCCGGCGATATCGGCTCCGATGTTGAATGTATTTGCGACGATCACCATGGCCGCGACGACGAAGAGCAACGGTGCGGGCATGTGCGACCGCAGCACTGCCGCAAGACCCTTGCCGCTCACCATCCCTATCCGCGCGCACATTCCTTGGACGACGGCCATCATCGGCGTCGTGAGCAGCGCAAGCCACAGCATCGACAGACCCGTGCTGGCGCCGGCGACGGAGTATGTGGAGATTCCCGAAGGGTCGTCGTCCGCAGCGCCGGTCATCAGACCCGGGCCGAGAATCGCGACGTAGCGGCGCAAGCCGGAAATTCGAGCTTTCTGTGCGTTCAAATCCATCGGCGGCCAGCTTCGTCTCGCACGCCAAGCATCGCCTTTTAGTCCTAGATCGTTTACGGTGCCGGCGAGCCCCCTCCGATGGTCGCGAACTCGGGCCATGCGGTCATGCTTTTGATCTGATCGATGAGTTGGGACTTGGCATCGGGCGAAAGTGACTGCACGAGGGCGCCATCTCGCACCCAGTAGTTTTGCACGGCCATCCCAAACGCCGGCACCCAGTTCGTGTCCAACACGGACATCATGGGCGCGGGGGTTGCGGCCCCAGAGGCCTTTTGCAGCTTAAGCAGACAATCGTTGTACGAAGCGATCGACACTTCGAGCGCTTGTTCGTCGGCGTGATTCTGCGCGGCGTCGAAAGTCGCGGTCTGGACGACTCCGACGATGTGGTCCACGTACACACCGGCTTTTGATCGGAGATCGGTGTAGCAGATATTCAATTGGCTCAAAGAAGCCGGATCGAGGGACGTCTTGCCGGCCGCCGTATTCATCACAGCCTGATCGCGCGCGTGAATGAACGGCGTCAACTGGCCGGTGATGTCGGAAGCCGATTTTCGCCCGCAACCCGTCGATATCAGAACGGCCGATAAGGATAGGAAGAGAAGAAGCCGGCTAAGATTTTGCAAGACCGATCCTTTGTCCGCACAGCACGCTTACTCGGTTGAATGAAAACTTCGTCCCAAAAAATCCTTCTGACGTTTGAGCGCGGTCGATAATTGGGAATAACCAAAGCACGTAAGATGGTCGGGGCCGAACAGTCCAGTCCGGCGCTTAATACAGTGCGGAGGTAATATGTTCTATCGAGACTACACGTTCGGCTATGAACTGCCGCCTCCCGGTCCGCCTTTGCCTGTTCCGTCCCAACCGGTCCCCGGCGGCGAGCCGCCACCCGTGACTGCGCCCCAACCACCAGAACGTCCGGTACCTGAGCCGCAGGGTCGTCTAAGCGTACCGCAATGATTTTCAATGTCGGAGTGAGAGCGTCGGCGGGGAGCGCCGCATCGATCGTCGATGTCGAAGGCGAAGTCGACGTGCTCACCGCCCCAAGATTCAAAGCCGCACTCGCAAAAATCGTGGATGCCGGCGCCGAAAACGTTGTCGTCAACCTTCAACGGGTGCGGTACATGGACTCAACCGGGCTTGGCGTGCTCGTCTCGGCCATGAAACAAATGCGCGAGAACAGCGGCAATATCTCCTTGACCGGCTTGAATCCGCACTTGAGCAAGATTTTCGAGATCACCGGCCTCCGCAAAGTGTTCAAGGTCTACGCGAACGAGGGCGAGGCGTTAGGCGTCGTTCCAGTTTGACCGCCCAGCGGAACGCCGAATCGCGGCGGCGTAGTTTCGACGCGAAGCGGGAACAATGAAGTCATGACCACATCCCCGCGCCGCCGGCAACCGGCCGCCAATGGCCGCACGATCTCCGTCCGATTGCCCGGCACGCCGTCTTCAGTCGCGGAGGCGCGCGATCAAATCGTTGGATTCGCTCGCGAGAGCGGATTTCCGGACGACCAGCTTTTCGACATCGGATTGGCGGTCGGCGAAGCGTGCGCGAATGCCGTGATGCACGCCGTAGCTGCTCAATCGACCTTTCAAGTGGAAGCGATCGATCGCGGCCGCGAGATCGTGGTCACGGTGACCGATCCGGGCGATGACACTTTGCCGCCGCTGTTGCGCGACCCCGATCGCGTGGGTGGCCTGGGCCTTTTCCTGATTCGCCACCTCATGGATCGAATGTCGCTCGATATGTCGGCGGAAGGCACGCGGCTGACCATGTCGCGCCGCAAACCCGCCGCTTGAATCGAATGGCCGAAAACTCGTGTAGGGAGATGATGATGGTCGTCAGGCAAAGAGCCCTCGCAATGGAATCGCCAAATCCGGGAGAGCCCCTGCCCGCGCCGGAGCCCGGCGACGACCCGAGCCCCAGTCCGCATCCTAGTCCGCCTATCAAACCGGCCAGAGGAGTGCGCGAGCCGGGTTCCCATGTCGTCCAGCTACACGGTTCCGACGAGCAAATTCTCAAGTCGAGTGCCGTCAGTTATCTTGCCGACGGCCTCAATCTTGGCGGCGGAGCGCTCGTCGTCGCGACGGTGGCTCACATCGAATCGTTCGGGCGTGAACTATCGCGCGTAGGCGTTGACACTGAATCCGCGCTTCGAATGTCGGAACGGCCGTGCGCAAGCTAAAGGAAGCCTCGGGCGAAAAAGGGCAGCGCGTCTATGGCGAAATGATCGGCCTGCTTTGGAAAGCAAGGCAATATCCGGCGGCGATCAGGCTCGAACAATTGTAGAACAAGCTGCGAGACGCGATTTCGTTCGAATTATTCTGTGTCTATCCGATCGACGTGCTCGACAAGGACTTTGATGCGGGCATCGTCGACGCGCTCCTGTGCGCACATGCTCACCTCTTGCCGAGCTGTGCCGACGCATCTCTTCAAAGCGCACTTAACCGCGCGATCGACGAAGTGCGCGCATTGAGTGTAGCGGCGCCGGACAGCCGGATCAACAAAAAACTAAAGAAAAATTGGGCCGCCCTGCCGGATTCCGAGAGCACTATTTTGTGGCTGCGGGCAAACCTTCCGGATCAGGCTGAAGAGATTCTGACTCGAGCGCGAAGCTACTACCAGGCTTCCGCCTAGCCGCGACTTCGCCGCAAGTGGCTTTGTATATCTACCGGATCAACGGGCTTTCGAGATATAGGTAGTACCGCACCAAATATCGGACGGAAAAAACGCGACCGAGAATCTCGGTCGCGTCTTTGTATGTTGAGTGGCTTCTACTTCTTGTCTTGGTCGCGCAGTTCGCGTTTGGCCTTGTCGACGTCCGCCGCTACATTGTGGCCGGCTTCTTTCAAGGCCGAGGTGGCCTTCTCGGCTGGATTCATGGTGTCGCCGGCGATCTCGCGTTTGACATGCTCCGTGCCGGCCTTCACTCGGTGGTCGGCTTCGTGGACCGCATCCTTGGCGTCTTTGACGGCCTTGTCGATTTTCGTGTCATCGTTCATGCGTATTCTACTCCTTATGGTACTCCCAACTCCACTTTAATTGTACCCACGGAGATTCGGACTAAACCCCGGTTGCCGCAGCACACGGTGCCTAGAAGCGACGGAATTTGAAGACGAAGTGTAGTCGCCTATGGCCGCG